>JAEZBT010000074.1 GCA_023426865.1 Actinomycetes bacterium | reverse complement strand
CCCTGGAACGTCTGGGGTGCGACGCTGCGCACGGGCGTCGGTGAGATGCGCGAGGAGCGTCTGGCGGATGCCTCGCGGGTATGGCTGAACACCGACACGGCCCTGGATGTGGATTTCGCCGGCGCCCAGCGCCGCCTCACGCTGCACCGTGGCGAACTGCTGGTGGAGCTGGCGGCCGATCCACGGCCACTGCTCCTGCAATCGCCCCAGGGCGCAGTGAATGCCACGACGGCGCGCTTCAGCCTGCGCCTCGATCCGGACATCGGCCGCCTGGCGGTCTATGCCGGCAGCGTCGAGCTGGTGACGCCACAGGGGGTTTCGCAGCGGCTCGAAGCGGGCCAGGGATGGCGGTTCGGCGGCTCGTTACCCGGCCGGCGGCTGAGTGTGAGCGGGGAGCGCGAGGTAGCCTGGAGCCACGGCATGCTGCTGGCCGACGACATGCGCCTGGGTGATTTCGTGGTCGAGCTGGCCCGCTACCGGCGCGGCTATCTGGGCTGCGCACCGCAGGTGGCCGACCTGCGCCTGGTGGGAGCCTTCCCCTTGGCGGACACCGGACGCGTGCTGCGGGCGCTGGCCGAGACGCTGCCGGTGCGCATCCACCGTCCGCTGCCCTGGTGGGTCAGCATCGAGCCGCGGACTGCCTGAATAATAAAAATATTTCTCATTTGAAGTTCCCCTTTTTTTCCGTGAAGTGGCCTTGGTAGTACCCCGGCGTTTCGACGCTCAATCGATTCGAGGTATGCCATGCACCGCACAGGTTCACTTGCTGTATTCGTCTATTCGCCGCTGTCCCGAGCCATTCAGGCTGCCGCGCTTGCGGCGCCCCTGCTGCTGTTGCCCGGCTGGACAGCGATGGCCCAAGCTGCCGAGCCGGGCAGCCAGCAACAGGCGCCACGCAGCTACAGCATTCCGGCGGGGCCCCTGTCCACGGCGCTCAGCCGTTTCGCCAGCGAAGCGGGCATTCTGCTGGCGGCGAATGCCGGACTGACTGCCGGCAAGCGCGCGCCGGGACTCAACGGCGCCTACACCGCGGAGCAGGGGCTGGCGGTGCTGCTGGAGGGGAGCGGTCTGCAGGCGCGTGGCGACGGGCAGGGCGGCTTCACCCTGCTGGCCCAGGCAGCGCAGGGCGCACTGGAGTTGCAGGCCACCCAGGTGTTCGCCCTCGGCAACGCGCTGGGCAGCATGGCGGGCTATCAGGCGACCCATAGCAGCGTGGCAACCAAGACCAGCATGCCGCTGCTGGAAACCTCGCAGAGCGTCTCGGTGGTGACCCGCGCGCAGATGGACGACCAGGGCGCCCGCAGCGTCGCCCAGGCGGTGCGTTACACCCCCGGGCTGATGAGCAGCCCATACGGTGCCACTACGCGTTACGACTACGTGGCCCTGCGCGGCATCACCGACGGTGCGGTGGACAACCTCTACCTCGATGGCCTGAAGCTGATGGGCGACAGCGGCACCTACAGCAGCCTGCAGGTGGATCCGTTCTTCCTGGAGCGGATCGACATCCTCAAGGGGCCGTCTTCGGTGCTCTATGGCCGCAGCCTGCCCGGCGGGCTGGTGGCGATGACCACCAAGAAGCCCGAATACACGCGCAACAACCAGGTGCAGCTGTCCGCCGGCAGCAACGACTATCAGCAGCTGGCATTCGACGTCACCGGCCCGCTGGGCGAGCAGGAGCGGCTGGCCTATCGCCTGGCCGGCGTGGCGCGCGACGCCAACAACCAGGTGGACGACATCGAGGAGCAACGCTTCGCGCTGATGCCCTCGCTGAGCCTGGAGCTGGGCGAGGCGACCCGCCTGACCCTGCAGGCGCTGCTCCAGCGCGACCCGGAAAGTGGCTACCACGGTGGATTGCCGGCCGAGGGCACGGTGCGCCCCTATCGGGGTCAGCGCATCCCGCGCAGCTTCTTCGAAGGCGAGAAGGACCGCGAGCGCTTCGAGCGCGATCAGCAGTTGCTCGGCTACCAGCTCGAGCACCGTGTCAACGAGGTGGTTTCGGCGCGACAGAACTTCCAGTATCTGGACGCGCAAGTGGATTCCGAGCAGGTCTACCAGTACGGCTACACCCTGGACGACTACGGCTACGGCGCTCCGGGGGATCTCTACCGCGCCTACACCGGGGCCGAGGAAGCGCTGCATGCCTGGACGATCGACAACCAGCTGCAGTTCGAATTCGACACCGGGCGGCTCAGTCACACCCTGGTCGCCGGCCTCGACTACCAGCGCCGCAAGGCCAAGGTGAGCTACGAAGGCGGTACGGTGAGCCCCGTGAATCCCTACGCCGCGTCCCGCCCGGTGGCCAGCTACAGCTTCTACCACCAGTACGATGAAAGCCGACGCCTGGAACAGACCGGCCTGTATGTGCAGGACCTGCTGGCCCTGAACAACTGGCGTTTCTCCCTGGGGGTGCGCCACGACTGGGTGGATGTCGGCTTCGAGCAGACCGAGTCGCTGTACGGGGATCAGGCCGACAACGCCACGCAGGAGCAGCTGACCGGACGGGTCGGCGTGCTGTATGCCTTCGACAACGGCCTGTCGCCCTACGTCAGCTACGCGGAGTCCTTCAATCCCAATACCAC
>JAEZBT010000067.1 GCA_023426865.1 Actinomycetes bacterium | reverse complement strand
GGTGGCAGCACCCAGCCCCAGGAGGACCGCGCCGCGCCACCCCGACCCGCCGGCGAGCAGGCCGTAGGCGCCGAGGCCCAGGGCCACGAGCGAGAGCGCCAGGAGCGGCCACGAGCGCCGGTCCCGCCGGCCGGCCGACGTCCGCGCGAAACCGCGCGTGTCCATCGACGCGGCCAGTGCGATGGACCGGTCCAGGGCGTCGGTGAGCACGGGCAGGGCGGTCGCGCGGATGGCGCGCCACCCCCGCTCGGGCGTGCCGCGCAGCCGCTGGGCGCGCCGCACGGTGGCGGCCGCGGTGACGAGCTGGGGCGTCACGCTCATCGCGATGACGACTGCCGTGCCGAGCCGGTGCATCGCCACCGGGAGACTGCGCAGGACGCGCCGGGGGTCCGCCAGCGCCGACGCCGCGCCGAAGCAGATGACGAGCGTCGCGAGCTGGAGGCCGGCCGCCGCGGCGGTCGCGAGACCGGTCGTCGTGACGGGGCCGAGCAGCTGCACGCCGACCGCCCACTCGGGGGCACGGACGACGGGCAGGTCGAGGACCACCGTTCCGGGCGGCTTGATGCCGACGAGCACGTGGAACGCCACCCGGACGACGACGATGCCCGCGCCCAGCAGGAGGTAGCCGGGAAAGAGCCTGGCAGTCGGCGACCTGCCGGCACACACGACGACGACGAGCACGACGGCGAGGAGGACGGCGGTGGCGGCCCCGACCCCGGGCGCGCGCGCGGCGGCGACGGCCAGGGCCATCGCCCAGGCCCACCACGCCACGGGGTGCAGGGACGCCACCGCGGGTCCGTCAGTCCTGCTGCAGGTCCCGCGACTGCCGTCGCAGGCGCACGATGAGGCCCACCAGGCCGCCGATGATGGCGATCCCGACGGCCGCGCCGAACCACACGGAGAGCCCGTCGCTGGGGCCGTCGGACTCGTCCGGCTCCTCGCCGTCCTCCGGGGCCGCGGCGAGCCCGGGGGCAGCAGCCTCGGCGGCTCCGTCCTCGGTCTCCTCGGCGGCCTGGGCGCCCGTCCCGGGCAGCACGTCGGCCGGCGCGACCGCGGGCGGCTGCGTGCCGTCGCCGTAGCGCCAGCCCTCGACCGTGCCGGCGGCGGGCACGGCCGTGTCCGAGCCCTCCGCGTACGCGGTCCACACACCGCCGGGGGCGGCGGTCCAGTAGCTCCAATAGCTGCCGGTGAACTCGGTGGGACACGGGTCCGGGAGCCCGTCGACGGCGCAGATGTAGCCCGACGGGTCGCGCGTCTCCGAGATGCCGGCCTGCGCGAGCGCCTCGGTGCCCGTCGCGGGGTCGGCCGCGCAGCTGACGATGACGTCGCCCTCGAGCTCGGTGGCGTCGACCACGACGGTCACGCCGCTCTCGTCGGCGCACGCGCCGTCGGCGTTGGCGGTCGCGGCCAGGGGTGCGGAGATCGCCGCGGATGCGGACAGCGTCCCCGCGACGGCCAGGAGCAGCGCCGGGATCACCCGGGCGCGGCTGGGGGTGGCGAGCATGGTGCCTCTTTCTGAGGGTCCGCGGCAGGACCCGGCACCGCCGCAGCCGCCCGCAGGACGGGTCCGACGACCCGGGCTCCGCCCCGCATTCCTCGACGGTAGGAGCCTCGTTGCCCTCAGCAGGTGCTCCGGCTCGTCGAGGAGACCTCGACCTACGGTTGCGGGTCAGCGCCGGACTTCGACCGGCTTCCCCTGACTGCGGGCCATGACGTGCCACCCCCGGGGGGGTGGCGGCGCCCACCGTACTCCCTCCCGCAGACGTGTGGGCAGGCTGACCGGCCCGGCTTGCGGCGCGTCGGACCCGTGGGCCAGGGTGCGCCTGGGCGGACGCCGGCGGGCTCGCGGACCGCCACGCAGGATCGGGACGACGTTCGGGCAGGCCACGGAGGCGACGATGAAGGTGTACACGCGAGCCGGGGACGACGGCACGACGGGAATGTTCCTCGGCGGTCGGGTGTCCAAGGCCGACCCGCTCATGGCTGCCTGCGGTGACATCGACGAGGCCGTCGCGGCGCTCGGTGTCGCCCGCGCTGCGGTGGCCCAGGACGCGGTGACGGCCGACGACCTAGGCCCGGCGATCCTGCGCTACCAGCGGGAGCTGTTCGTGCTCGCCGCGGACCTGGCGACCAACCCGGCGCACCGCGACCGCCTCGTGCCCGGCGTGTCCCTGGTGACCGACGACATGGCCGCCGACGTCGAGCGCGAGATCGACGAGCGGGTGGCGGCGCGGCCGCTGCGACCGGTGTTCGTGGTGCCGGGGACGACGACGGCGTCCGCGGCCGTCGACCTGGCGAGGGCCGTGCTGCGCCGGGCCGAGCGGACCATCGTCCACCTCGCCGACGCCGGGCATCCGGTGAGCCCCGCGGCGCGCCGCTACGTGAACCGCCTGTCGGCCCTGCTCTTCGTGCTCGCGCGGGTGGCAGCGGGTGAGAACGAGCCGCCGAGCCATGAGTGAGGCGGCGCGCGGCCGATGAGGAGTTGTAGGGTCCTGGCGACCGGCCGCGACCGAGCGCGCGTCGGTGGTGCCGTGCCGATCGGCAGGTCATTCGGCGGGTCATGGTGACGGGAGCGGTTCCGTGGGGTTCGAGCTCGACCCGTGCTGGGTGCACGGCGAAGGTGGCGAGCTGATCGCGGCCGGGCACGTGCGCACGCACGAGGAGCACCGCCTCGTCGTCGAGGCCCCGAAGTACTCCGGCGGTTCGCTGTGGCCGGGGGACCCGGTCGTCCTCGTCGTGGCGAGCGAGCTGCGCGGCACGTGCACGCTCGACGCGTCGGTCGCCGCCAGCGCCCGCACGCGCCTGGAGCTGACGGACCTGCGGCTGCGGGTGGTGGAGCAGAAGCGCTCGGCCGTGCGGGTGCCGATGGCGCAGACCATGACGTTCGGCCACGTCGTCGAGGAGGACGAGCAGGTACCCCTCGACGAACCTGTCGACGTGCAGGTGCTGGACCTGTCCGCGTACGGGATGCGCTTCCGGTCCGACGCGGAGATCCCGATCGGGACCCGCCTCGTGGGCACGTACCCGGCACCGCGCCGCCCCGTCCCGGTGGTGCTCGAGGTGCTGCGCCACGAGGAGCTTCGCGGCGCCATCGCGCACGGCGGGCGCTTCGTCGGGATGGAGGAGCGGGACACCGAGGAGCTCTTCCGGGCGGTGCTCGATCGGCAGCGGCGGCTGATCGCGGAGCGGCGCGACGCCGTGTGATCACGGGTAGTTGACGGTTCACGTACCATGGTCAGGACCAAGGTCCTAGATCGGCCGGCTGCCACGGCCTGAGGGGAGACCCCATGGGCGTCTCGGCGCGCCAGGAACGACGCGAGCAGCTGGCCGCGATCCAGGAGGCACAGCGTCGCGCCGAACGGCGCCGTACGCGGATCATCGTGGGCGTCGCGGTCGCCGTGGCCGTCGCACTGGTGGTGCCGACGGCGATCGTCGTCATGAACGCCGAGCGACGCTCGCAGGAGCTCGAGGCGGCGGCCCAGGAGCCGATCGACGGCGTGCGGGCCTTCACCGACCTCGACGCGACGCACACGACCGAGGACGTGTCCTACGCCCAGACCCCGCCCGTCGGCGGGGACCACCACCCGACGTGGCAGAACTGCGGCTTCTACACCGAGCCGGTCGTCGAGGAGCACGCGGTGCACTCCCTTGAGCACGGCGCGGTGTGGATCACCCACGACCCCGCGCTGCCCGCCGCCGACGTCGACCGCCTGCGCGACCTCGCCGACCAGCACCCCTACCTGCTGGTGAGCCCGCTCGACGGCGTCCAGGGCGTCGTGGCCTCCGCATGGGGGCTCCAGCTGGAGCTCGACGGCGTGGACGACGAGCGGCTTGAGCCGTTCCTCATCGCCTACCTCCAGGGGCCGCAGACCCCCGAGCCGGGCGCGCCGTGCTCCGGTGGCGTCGGGGCGTGACCGGCCGGGTCGCCGTCGTCGCGACGGCGGTGGTGGCCATGGCCGCCGGCCTCGCGGGTGGCCTGCTCGTGGCCGGGAGCGTACTCGCCCCGTCCGTCCCGGCCGAGGGGTCGGCCGACGTCGGCTTCGCGCGCGACATGCAGGCGCACCACGCTCAGGCCGTCGAGATGGCGGTCCTGGTGCGCGAGCGCAGCGACGACCCCGAGCTGCGTCAGGTGGCTCTCGACATCGAGCTGACCCAGCAGCAGCAGCAGGGGCAGATGTACGGCTGGCTCCAGGTCTGGGGCCTCCCGCAGGCGAGCAGCGCGCCGCCGATGGCCTGGGCGAGCGGGCACGGCCACGAAGCGTCGGGCGGGAGAACCCAGGACCCGGCGGCGCCGGGGGCGGCGATGCCCGGGATGGCCACGCCCGAACAGCTCACGGAGCTCGCGGCCGCCGATGGCACCCAGGCCGAGCGCCTCTTCCTCGAGCTGATGATCGCCCACCACGACGGCGGGGTCGCCATGGCGCGGTCGGCCCTCGAGCTGGCCGGCGAGCCGGCGGTCCGACGGCTGGCCCAGGCCGTCGTGGACTCGCAGACGGCCGAGATCGCCGTCCTCGAGGCGCTGCTGGCCGACGTCGGGCGCTGACGCCGCGTCCGGCGCCCCGCGGCGCGCCGGTGAGAGGATGCGCGGGTGACTGCGATCCAGCCCACCACCTCGCCCACCACCTCGCCCACTGCCCCGTCCGGCGCCACGTCCCTGGCGGCGTCCACCGACGTGCCCGCAGCGACGCTGCACGACCCCGCACGGCGCGACTTCGGCTCGGACAACTACGCCGGCGCCCACCCCGAGGTCGTCGCGGCCGTCGCCGCCGCCAACGGCGGTCACCAGACCAGCTACGGCGCCGACGTGTACACCGAACGGCTCCAGGGCGTCCTCGCCGAGCACTTCGGCCGCCCCGTCGAGGCGTTCCCGGTGTTCAACGGCTCAGGGGCCAACGTCGTCGCGCTGCAGTCGATGCTGCCGCGCTGGGGCGCCGTGGTGTGCACCGAGTGGGCACACATCAACACCGACGAGAACGCGGCGCCCGAGCGCGTCGCCGGCATCAAGCTGCTGCCGGTGGTGACGTCGGACGGCAAGCTGACGCCCGAGACGCTCGCGGCGCGCGCCGGGGGGCGGGGCGACGAGCACCGCGCCCAGCCGGCCGCCGTGTCGCTGACGCAGTCCACCGAGGTCGGCACCTGCTACACGCCCGACGAGATCGGTGCCCTCGCCGAGACCGCGCACGCGCTCGGCCTGGCGGTCCACGTCGACGGTGCGCGGATCGCGAACGCGGCCGCGACGCTCGGCCTGCCGCTGCGCGCGTTCACGAGCGACGTCGGCGTCGACGTCGTCAGCCTCGGCGGCACCAAGAACGGGGCGCTCGGGGCGGAGGCCGTGGTCGTCCTCGAGCAGTCCGCCGTCGACGGGCTGCGGTACCTGCGCAAGATGGACATGCAGCTCGCTTCGAAGATGCGCTTCGTCTCGGCTCAGCTCCTGGCCCTGTACGACGGCGACCTGTGGCTGCGCTCCGCGGCGCACGCGAACGCGATGGCGGCGCGGCTGCGGGACGCCCTGGCGACGATCCCGGGCGTCGAGATCGTCCTTCCCGTTCAGGCGAACGCGGTGTTCGCGGTCCTCCCGCCGGGCGTGGCCGACCGCGTGCGCACCCGCTACTGGTTCTACGACTGGGACGGCCGGCCCGGGATGGTCCGGCTCATGTGCTCGTTCGACACGACCCCGGCCGACGTCGACGCGCTCGCGGCGGCGGTGGCAGCGGCGGTCGCCGCCTGACGACGACGCCCCAGGCCGTCGGCGCGCCTGGTGGTCAGCGCCCGGCCGTCAGCGCGGCGGGAGCAGGCGGCGGTCGATGAGCGCCAGGGCCAGGGCGTTCCCGTCACCGCCGGTGACCGTGATGGCACCACCCGACTCGGGTGCTGCCGGGCGGGCGAGGGACGGGCGGCTGTCGTGTCCGCCCGCCGGCGCGTCGCTCTCGCGGGTGGGTCCCGGTGTGCCGTGCGCCAGGACCTGCTCCGCGGGCGTCAGCTGGCGGATCGCGATGACGCGGACACGCCCTGGGTGATCCGCCGCGATGTCGGCGTAGATCTGCGGGTCGTGCTGGCCGTCGTCGCCCACGAGCACCCAGTCGATGTCGGGGAACTCCGCGAGGAGCCGGCGCAGCGACCGCATCTTGTGCTCGCGGCCGCTGCGGAACCAGCCGGTGTTGGTCGGCCCCCAGTCCGTCAGCAGGAGCGGCCCGGCGGGGTACCCGTGCCGCTCGAGGAACCGCCGCAGCGCCGGGGCGACGTTCCAGGCGCCCGTGGAGAGGTAGAAGGTGGGCGAGCCCGGGTGCGCGGCGAGCCAGCGCCGGTACAGGGCCGCCATCCCGGGCACCGGGCGCCGGGCGTGCTCGTGCAGCACGAAGCTGTTCCACGCCGCCAGCAGCGGGCGGGGGAGCGCCGTGACCATCGCCGTGTCGTCGATGTCGCTGACCAGCGCGGTGCCGGGACCGGGCGGCACGACGAGGACCTGGGCGACCGCCGCGACGCCGCCGAGCGTCAGGTGCGCCTCGCGCCACCCGGGCTCGAGCGCCGCATCGAGGACCGCGTCGACGTAGCCGCCGCGGTCGGCGGTCACC
>JAEZBT010000046.1 GCA_023426865.1 Actinomycetes bacterium | reverse complement strand
CGTGGCCGTCGTCCGCGGCCCCGAGCCCTACGAGCTGCGCGACGCCGCGGGGAGCCCGGTCCTCGCCGTCATCCACCCCGGGCAGCGCTGCACGACGCCCGACGGCGTGGAGCTCGCACAGGCCTGGTACCACGGCGTGCGCACCTGGGGGAACGACGCCGTCGGCCCGACGACGATGCTCGTCGGCACGTACGAGGCTGCCGGCGAGGTCGGCGACCGCCTGCTGCGGACGCTGCCCCCGGCGCTCGTCGTGCCGGGGTCGGGGACCTCGCTCGTACCGCTGCTGGCCGCCGAGGTCGGGCGCGACGACCCGGGTCAGGAGGCGGTGCTCGACCGCCTGCTCGACCTGCTCGTCATCTCGGTGCTCCGCGCGTGGTTCGCTCGGCCCGAGGCCGACGCGCCCGCCTGGTACCGCGCGTGGGGAGACCCGGTGGTCGGGGTCGCGCTGCGCAGCATCCACCACAGCCCGGCCGAGCCGTGGACGGTCGAGGGCCTGGCCCGACTCGCGGGCGTCTCCCGCGCGACGTTCTCGCGGCGGTTCACCGACCTGGTGGGCGAGCCGCCGATGACGTTTCTCACCGGCTGGCGGATCGCCCTGGCAGCGGACCTGCTGGCGGACCCGGACGCCACCGTCGGCGCGGTCGCCCGCCAGGTCGGCTACGGCACGCCGTTCGCCCTGAGCACGGCGTTCAAACGCGTCCGCGGCGTCAGCCCGGCGACCTACCGCCAGCGCCTCCGCGCCGCGTGACCCGTTCCCCCGCGTGGGCGCGCCGTCAGCTCGCGGACGCGACAACGGCCCAGGCCAGGAGTGCCCAGGCGGCGGCCACGCACCCGGCCAGGACGAGCCGCGGCGCACGCGCGAGGGTCCACCTCACGAACGCGAACGGCGCGCCCACGGCAAGGCCGCTCCCGACGAGCATGACGACCGCAGTGGGCCGCATGCTCGTTGTCACGCCGAACCCACCGCCCGAGCAGCCGCTGATGCCGCACCAGGAGATCGTCGCGCCGAGCACCATCACGAGCGCGATGATCACGCCTAGCGGGACGGCCCACAGTAGGTGGGCGGGCGAGTGCCGTCGCGGCTCCACGGCCCCACCCTAGGCAGAGCCCGAGCCATGGCTGGGTCACGAACACGCGAATGCCCACGAGGCGCGCGCCCTGATCGCGAAGCGTTCCATTCGTCGGGCGCAAGGAACGCTCCACGATCGCGCGCCGCCGACCTTCGGAGACTTCGGGTCGCTATGTGATCCGAAGTCTCCGACGGTCGGGCGGGCTTGCCAGCACCACGCGGTCGCTCCGGAGAGCCCGGCGTGACTCTGACTGGCGGGCGGCGCCGTCAGCTCTCGTTCGGTGCGCCATCCCGCAGGAAGCAGCCCGTCTCCCCGTACACCGAGGTCCCTCCCGGGCCGGTGAGTACGGCGATCGGAGCGCCTTCCGGTGTCTCCGCCGTCAATCGCCAGAGCTCGTCCACGCCGCGGACGTCCGACACCGCGTACCCCGCGTCACGCCAGACCTGAGCAACCTCCTCGAGAGCACGTTGCGGGTCGTCGAGCGGATCGTCGTCGCCAACGTCGTGCAGGAAGTAGCTCACGCCCTGGCGGCCGTCATGCCGCATACACGTGAGGGGGGCTTCACGCTGAGGCTGCACCTCCGGATCGATCCCCATCACGCGTGCGGCATCGACCAGCACCCGATCCATCGCGGCACGGTTCTCCCACGCGGTCGGCTCGGCCGCATCGCGCGCGTCCTGCGACCTGGCATCAGCCATCCGGTCGTTGATCACCAGGCCGAGCATCGCAGCGACCGCGACACCGACGCCGAGCAACACCCACCTGGGTCGACTACGCCGCGGCGAACCAGCCTCAGCCACAGAGGAGGTCATTCCACCTCCTCGATCGTCGTCACCAGCTCCGGGTGCCCGGAGACCACGGCCGAGATGTTCCACAGCGACTCCGTCCCTCGCTCGTAGTACTCCGAGTGTCCCGTGGCGCCAGCCATCTGACCGTCAGTCCACGGGTTGGCGCCACCGTCGGTCTGGAACCGCGTGCCCCCGAAGTAATCCGACTGCGGCTTCCGGGTGAAGAACCCCGACTCCGCGATCAGGTCGGAAAAGCGATCACCGGTGCCCACGAAGATGTGATCGTCGGCAAAGCCCAGCTCCGGTGCCGTGTCGACACCGACACCCGGTGAGCCAATGAGCACGAGATCGTCGGCCCGGATAGGTCCACCAGCAGCTGCCATCCCGGTCACCAGGGACCCGTAGGAGTGTCCCACGATCGTCATGTGCGGATCGGATCCCGCCACCGCCCGTGAGGCGTGGATCCCGTCCACCAGACCGGTCAGCAAGCGCGCTCCGTCCTCCGCGTCACCCCTGGTGAGCACGTCGAAGTCGAGCGGGGCGTCGTATCCGATCCACGCCACGGTTGCCACCGTCTCGGTCGACCCGGCGCGGGCGGCGACCATTGCCGCTTCCGCCTGAACGCGCTCCGCGTTGCCGGTGATGATCGGCATGTAGTTCGTCACCGCCGAGGAGAACCCCGGGACCAGGACGGCGACGTGGTCGGCGGTGTCCACGTCCCCGAGCGCGATCGCAGCGCGCCCGCGACCTGCGGGGTCGAAGAGGACGAGGTGGTAGTCGCGCCCGCCTGCCTCGAGCTGGTCGTTCACCGCGGACAACATCCGCAGCCGCTCGTACTCCTCAGCGAGCTGCGCACCGATCTGCACCTGAGGACTCGACGGCCCAGCCCGGCCGGTGATCGGCCCGGCTGCCTCCAGCTGGGCCTGCAGGTCGGCGATCCGCTGCTCGCACCCGGCCAGCTCGCGCGCCAGCACGAGCCGGTTCGCGCGGTCCCGCGCCGCCATCGGAACGCCGTTCAACCCTCCCACCGCCGACGGGTCGCCAGCGATCAGCCGTGCCTGGGCAGCGGCCGACAGCGACGCCCACCAGGCCGCGACCTGTGCTGGCGGGGTGCCCGGCTCGGGCATCAGTCGGTCGGCCACCGCTGAGACCAGCCGGCGGTCCGCCTCGTCGAGTGTCGAGCCGTCCTGGGCGGCAGCCCAGGCGGCGCGCAACGCCCGGGCGGCGTCCTCGTCGGCCTCAGCAGCGGCGGCGAGCGCCGCGAACGCCATCGACTGCGCCTGCTCGGCCACATCCAGACGCTCCTGGTGCTCGCGGGTCGCCGCGATCAGAGCCTGGCCATCGAGGTCGCTCAGGGCGGGGGCCGCGGGAGCCGTGACCCGACCGTCCTCGTGAACGTACAAGCCGTGCCTGCGGGCGTAGGCCCGAGCGTCCGAGAGCTCCGTGCGCGCGGCACCCAGGGCGTCGCACGCCTGGCGCAGCACCCGGCGCACCATCGACAGGGTCTGCTCGACCCGCACGCCCTCGTCCCGACGGCGGCGCAACGCCGCGGCCGCAGCCGTGGCCGCGTCCCCTTCCTACGCCTCCCCGAGCTGGGCGATCACGCGCTCGAGATCCCCGACCGCCGACTCCACCCGGCGCCGGGTCGACTCGACGTCGTCCGCCGCCTCGTCCAGGGCAGACGGGTTCCACCCCAGCAGGATGCTGGCCCGCACGCTCACACGGGCCTGCCCATCCGCCGCGCCCGGTCCGCGGCGTACTCGTCCGACTCCTCGAACTCCCGCAACGCGGCGCCGACGTCCTCCGACCAGGCCGCGCACGCCCGGCTCAGCGCCCGGATCCGAGCCTCGACCTCAGCGGCCAGCTCCCCGAACGCCCCAGTCGTCTGGGAGCCGGGCACCGCTCCGCCGACGCGGCTCGCCGCTGCCTGGACGCCCGCGGGCGTGATCTCCGCACCCGCCGACGCGACGACGCCCGCACACGTGCGGACACGGTCGCCGACAACCTGCAAGCCCCCTGCCATGCCGGGAGTCTCGCAGACGAGCCACTCCGCGATCGGGTGAAACCGGCGCACAACACTCGATCGGAGCACCCCGACGACGGACCCGCCTGCCGCACCGCGGGGCCGCCCGTCCTCCGGAGAGTTCGGGTCGCCAGGCGATCCGATGTCTCCGACGCGCGCCCCGACGGCGCCGCGCCCGGGCATGCGAAAGGCCCCCGAGCCGGAGCTCCGGGGGCCTGTCGACCTGTGCGCGAGGGGGGAGTTGAACCCCCACGCCCTTTCGGGCACACGGACCTGAACCGTGCGCGTCTGCCTATTCCGCCACTCGCGCGCGCCGAGAAAGGCTAGCACGTCACCCGCGCGCCCTGGACCGGCGGTGCAGCCCCGGCGCCGCCCGGCGGATAGCATCGGACGCGGACCAGGAGGCGGTCCGACGCCGGACGCCGCGCAGCCCAGACCCAGCGAGCTGCGAGGCACCCCACCTGGGTACGCCCAAGGTTCCGGCCAAGGCCCGCCACCAGGCACGACGACGTCAGCGGGCTCGGCCCGCCGGGCGGCCGGGAGGAGGTGGCATGGGAGTCCTCGACAAGTTCGAGAAGGGCGTCGAGCGCGTGGTCAGCAACGCGTTCGCGAAGGCCTTCAAGAGCGAGGTGAAGCCGGTCGAGCTCGCGAGCGCGCTCCGACGCGAGATCGACGACCGCGCCGCCGTCGTGGGCCGTGACCGGACGGTCGTGCCGAACGAGTTCGTCATCGAGCTGTCGCCGGTGGACCACGAGCAGGTCGTCGAGTGGGGCGCCGAGCCCCTCGCGGACGAGCTCGCCGCCAACGTCACCGAGCACGCCACGGGTCAGCGGTACGCGTTCCTCGGCCCGGTCACCGTCGCGTTCGTCGAGAGCGACGAGCTGGAGACCGGCCGCTTCCTCGTCCGCTCGGCCACCGTCCGCGGCGCCGTCGCGCCCGCGACGACCGTGGCCGCGAGCCAGCGGCACCCGCTGATCGACATCGACGGCCAGCGCTACCTGCTCACCGGGCCGGTCACCGTCATCGGGCGCGGCAGCGAGGCGGACATCATCGTGGACGACCCGGGCGTCTCCCGCCGGCACCTCGAGATCCGCGTCACGCCCGACGCCGTCATCGCCACCGACCTCGGTTCGACGAACGGCACGTACGTGGAGGGGCACCACGTACCCGCCGCGACGCTCGTCGACGGGAACACGATCACCATCGGCCGCACCCGGATCCTCTTCTGGACCGGCAGCGACGACGACGAGGACCGGTGATCCGTCCCGCATGAGTGAGCTGACGATCACCCTGCTCCGGCTGGGCTACCTGGTGCTGCTCTGGGTGTTCGTGCTCGCCGCGATCTCCGTCCTGCGCCGGGACCTGTACGGCACGCGCATCGTCAGCCGCCGCCTGCGCCGCCCCGGGAGCCGGTCCGACCGGGCACCCGTGGCCGCGCCCCCGCCGGGCGCCGTCGTCGCGGCACCGATCCCCAAGCGCGACGCCGTCCCGCGCCGCCTGGTCGTCACGGCCGGCCCGCTGCGGGGCACGACCGTGCCGCTGAGCACGTCTGCGGTGCTCATCGGCCGCGCTCCCTCGTGCACCCTCGTGCTCGACGACGACTACTCCTCCTCGCGGCACGCGCGGATCTACCCGGAGAACGGGCAGTGGTACGTCGAGGACCTCGGCTCGACCAACGGCACGTTCGTCGGGCGCACCAAGATCACCGGGCCTACGCCCGTCACGATCGGCAGCCAGGTCAAGGTCGGCCAGTCGACGCTCGAGCTGCAGCGGTGAGGGGAAGCACGTGACCATCGCCCTGCGCTACGCCGCCCGCTCCGACGTCGGGCTCGTCCGCTCGAACAACCAGGACTCCGCCTACGCGGGGCCGCACCTGCTCGTCGTCGCCGACGGCATGGGCGGGCACGCGGGCGGCGACGTCGCGTCGTCGGTCGCCGTCGCGCACCTGGCCCCGCTCGACGACGAGGCGCACGGGCCCGACGACGCCCTCGACGAGCTCGCCGCCGCGCTCACCAAGGCCCACGAGGAGCTGCTGGCCCTCGCCGAGGACAACCCCGAGCTCGCCGGCCTCGGCACGACGGTCACCGCCCTGCTGCGCAGCGGCAACAAGCTCGCGATGGCGCACATCGGCGACTCGCGGGCGTACCTGCTGCGCGACGGCGAGCTGGCCCAGGTCACGACCGACCACTCGTTCGTGCAGCACCTGGTCAACACCGGCAAGCTCACGCCCGAGGAGGCCGAGCACCACCCGCAGCGGTCCGTCCTGCTGCGCGTGCTCGGCGACTTCGACATGGAGATCGTCCCCGACCTGTCCGTTCGCGAGGCCCGGCCCGGCGACCGCTGGCTGCTGTGCAGCGACGGCCTGTCCGGCGTCGTGAGCCACGAGACCATCTCCGACACGCTGCGCCAGGTCACCGACGCCGGCGCGTGCGCCGAGCAGCTCGTCGAGCTGGCCCTGCGCGGCGGGGCCCCGGACAACGTCACGGTCGTCGTCGGCGACGTCGTCGAGGTGGACACCCTGCCCGACGGCGCCGCGCCCGAGACCACCAGCCACGTCGTCGGCGCGGCCGCGCTCGACCGCCACCGCCC
>JAEZBT010000037.1 GCA_023426865.1 Actinomycetes bacterium | reverse complement strand
GACGACGCGCGGGCAGCGAGCGCGTCCCGGCCCACGAAGGGGACGGGCGCGCCGTCGGCGGCGGACTTGTCGAGGCGGACCACGCGGTCGAGCTTTGCGTCGTACGGGGTGGTCCTGCGGTCGAGCTCGTTGCCGTAGAGCGGCATGCCGGCCTCGAGCCGCAGGCTGTCGCGCGCGGACAGGCCCGCGGGGACCATGCCGGCGCCCTCGCCGGCGACCATGAGCGACGCCCAGACGTGGTCGGCGGACTCCGCGGGCACGAACAGCTCGAACCCGTCCTCGCCGGTGTAGCCCGTGCGGGCGACCATCGCGGACACGCCCGCCACGGTCGCGGGCACCGCCGCGTAGTACTTCAGCCCGACGACGGCGTCCCGGTCGCCCTCGTCCACGGCCGCGGCGACGATCCCCTCGGCGGCGGGCCCCTGGACCGCGACGAGCGCGACCTCCGCGGAC
The DNA here is from genome assembly GCA_023426865.1 of Actinomycetes bacterium. Taxonomy (GTDB): domain Bacteria; phylum Actinomycetota; class Actinomycetes; order Actinomycetales; family Cellulomonadaceae; genus Actinotalea. The sequence continues at coordinate 2,292 of JAEZBT010000037.1, read as the reverse complement.
GCGTCGCGGAGCGTCACGCCCTCGCCCGAGCAGCGCGCGCGCAGCTCGTCGGCCACGACGGCTGCGTTCGCCGCGTTCGCGACGACGAGGAACTCCTCCTCGCCCGGCCGGTAGACGACCAGGTCGTCGATGACGCCGCCGTCGTCCGCGCAGATCATCGTGTAGCGCGCGCGGCCGACGTCCAGGCTCGACAGCCAGCCGACGAGCGCCCGGTCGAGCGCGGCGCCCGCGCCGGGCCCGCTGAGCCAGATCTCGCCCATGTGCGACAGGGCGAAGATGCCCGCGGCCTGGCGCACGGCCTGGTGCTCGGCGAGGTCGGAGGCGTACCGGAGCGGCATCAGCCACCCGGCGTACTCGACCAGCGTGGCGCCCAGCGCGACGTGCGTGGCGTGCAGCGGGCTGCGGCGCGCACCGCCGTCGTCCGCGGGGGTCTCCGCGCCTGACGGGGCGCCGGCGGCGGGCTGGCCGCGCAGCTCCCGGCGGGACACCGGTGCCGGCTCGGTCTCGCTCACGCTCTCGCTCATGCGTACTCCTCGATGGGTGGGCAGGCACACACCAGAGTTCGGTCCCCTGCAGCGTTGTCGATCCGGCGTACCGGAGGCCAGTACTTGTCGTGCCGCAGGCTCGGCAGCGGGTAGGCGGCGAGCTCGCGACTGTACGGAGCCTCCCAGACGTCGGCGCTCACGCACGAGGCCGTGTGCGGCGCGCCGCGCAGCGGGGAGTCCGCGGCGGTCCACTCGCCGTCGGCCACGCGGCCGATCTCGCCCCGGATGGCGACCATCGCGTCGCAGAACCGGTCCAGCTCGGCGAGGTCCTCGCTCTCCGTCGGCTCGACCATGAGCGTGCCCGCGACCGGGAACGACAGCGTCGGCGCGTGGAAGCCGTAGTCGATGAGCCGCTTGGCGACGTCCTCGGCCGTGACGCCCGTCGCGGCCGTCAGCGGGCGCAGGTCGAGGATGCACTCGTGCGCGACGCGCCCGCCCGGGCCCGTGTAGAGCACCGGGAAGTGCTCGGTCAGGCGCGCGGCCACGTAGTTCGCGGCGAGGACGGCGTGCTCGGTCGCCGACCGCAGCCCGTCCGGCCCCATGAGCGCGACGTACGCCCACGAGATCGGCAGGATGCCCGCCGACCCGTGCGGCGCCTGCGCGACGGCCGTGCTCCCCCGCCCCGGCAGGAACGGCGCCAGGTGCTCGGCGACCGCCACCGGCCCGACGCCGGGACCGCCGCCACCGTGCGGGATGCAGAACGTCTTGTGGAGGTTCAGGTGCGACACGTCGCCGCCGAGCTCCGCCGGCCGCGCGAGCCCGACGAGGGCGTTCAGGTTGGCGCCGTCGATGTAGACCTGGCCGCCGGCGTCGTGCACCGCCGCGGTCACCTTGCGGACCTCCGCCTCGTAGACGCCGTGCGTGGACGGGTAGGTGAGCATGATCGCCGCGACCTGCGGGCCGTGCTCGGCGAGGAGCTCGCGCAGGTGGGCGAGGTCGATGGTGCCGTCGCCGGCCGTCTTCACGACGACGACCCGCATCCCCGCCAGGACCGCCGACGCCGCGTTCGTCCCGTGCGCCGCCGCCGGGATGAGGCAGAGGTTCCGCGCGTCGTCGCCGCGCGAGCGGTGGTAGCCGCGGATGGCGAGCAGGCCCGCGAGTTCGCCCTGCGAGCCGGCGTTCGGCTGGACCGACACCGCGGCGTACCCGGTGATCTCGGCGAGCCAGGCCTCGAGCTGGGCGATCAGCTCGGCGTAGCCGGCCGTCTGGTCGGCGGGCGCGAACGGGTGGACGTCCGCGAAGCCCGGCCAGGAGATCGGCTCCATCTCGACGGCGGCGTTGAGCTTCATCGTGCAGCTGCCCAGCGGGATCATCGTCCGGTCCAGCGCGAGGTCCTTGTCCGCGAGCCGCCGCAGCCAGCGCATCATCGCCGTCTCCGAGCGGTACCTCTGGAACACCTCGTGCGTCAGGTACTCGGACGTGCGCTGCAGCGCGGCTGGGATCGTCGTCCTCGCCTCCGGCGTCGGACCGAGGGCGGCCCGGCCCGCCCCTGCTCCGCTGCGCTCCGCATGCCCGAGCCGAACCCCGGCCGGGCCGCCCTCGACCGGCGCCTCCGTAGGCGACTCGCCTTCCAGGGTGGTGGCGAAGGCGTCGAGGACCTGCGCGATGTGGGCGGGGGTCGTCGTCTCGTCGCAGGTGATGCCGACGTGGTCGACGTCGACCGGGCGGAGGTTGATGCCGCGGGCCAGGGCGGCCGCGAGGACGGCGTCGGCGCCGCCCGGGACGCGGGCGAGGACCGTGTCGAAGA
>JAEZBT010000468.1 GCA_023426865.1 Actinomycetes bacterium | reverse complement strand
GTGGTCAAGAACGCCCTCGCCGGGCACTGACGCCGGTACGGCGCCGGGGCGGGCGGACTGCGGGTGCGTCCCCTGCCGCGGCGGCGTCCGCCGCCCGGCCCGCCGCTTCGAACGGGCGCCGCGGGAGCCGGAGGCGGGCCCGGTAGTGGAGCCAGCTCTCGACGAGGATGGAGCCGATCGCCACCCCGACCCCGATGGCGAACGCGGTCGTGATCGCCCGCCCCTCCAGGGCGTCCCGTGCGGCCTGGTCCGGCGCGAGCGCAGGTACGAGGGTCGTGGGTGCGGGGAGGAGCGGGAGGATCGCCGGGACAGACCACAGGGCCGCCGGCGCCTCCGTACGAGAGGCGAGCTCCCGCCCCGCGGCCCCGATGACGATGGCCGCGACGAGCGTGCCGGTCGCCCCGCGCAGGTTCGCCGTCCCGGGGATCAGGCCACGGCTCAGGAGGACGGCAACCGCACCCAGGAGCACCCCCCACCCCAGGGCACCACGCGGGACGCCGAGGCGCCCCGCGTAGCAGGCCACGGCCACCATCCCGGCCCCGACCAGCACGCCGGCCGACCAGCTGTTGCCACCCTCCGCGGTGATCGCGAGGGGCGTGTCGAGCACGGCGGCGATCGAGTCGACCAGGGCGATGCCTCCGGCGATCGCCGAACCCAGGAGGGTGACCTCCGCCAGCCGCGCGGCGCCCGACATGACGGCGCCGTCGATGAGGTCGTGCATTCCCGACACCAGGGCCGCCCCTGGCAGGAACCGGAGGAGCGCGCCGGTCAGGACGACGGGCGCGTCGATCGGCACACCGGCCTGCACAAGGGCCAGGACGAGCACGCACGTGGCCAGGACGCCCGCGACGACCTGGAAGAAGGCACTGAGGTCGCTGCGCCCGATCCGCTCGACGGCCGGCTGGATCAGCAGGCCGATGCCCAGCGTGGCGGCGGCGTCGCCGATCCCCCCGCCGAACATGATCGCGACGGCGGCGGACAGGAGGGCGGGAGCCGCGAAGGTGAGCCACCGCGGATAGGGATGGGCCATGGCGACGATCCGCGCGAGCTGGGCTTCAGCGGCGGCCAGCTCCACGCGACCCTGCGTCACGCCTCGGACGAGAGCCGCGCCAGCGGCGAGGCGGCTGTAGTCCGGCTGCCACCGGCGAACCGCGAGCGTCGCAGTCGTGGTCTCAGCACTGCCGGGGGCGATGGCGGAGACCGTGACGACCGGGTAGCTCACGACCGCCTCAGCGTCCGGGATGCCCAGCGCCGCGAGAACGGCGTGGAGATCCGTCTCGACCTCGCGGGTCTGGGCTCCACCGGCCAACATCGCGACCCCCAGGCGCACCGCCAGTCGGACGGAGCGTCGCGCATCGGGTGCGACGTCAGGCATAGCGGCGCAGCGCGTCGCCGTGCACGACGAGCGCGTAGACGATGAGCAGGTCCAGCGCCACCATGATCGTCATCCACACAGGAGCGACGCCGAGGAAGAGCACGTTGCGGACCGCCGACAGTGCCGCGATGACGACACCGGCCATCCTCGCGCGGCGGTCCCCCCGGACGACACCAAGGCCGATGGCGGCCAGTGTCAGGCCCCAGGCGAGGTGCAGCCCGCCCCAGACGCTCCACTGGAGGGCGACGACCAGCTCTTCTGCCGTCGCGACGAAGAATGCCGGCCGGAGGAGGGCCGCGAGGCCCGCCACGACGTCCAGGGCGCCGGCGACGAACATCACCACCCCGCCGAACGCGACCCACACCAGCCACCCGCTCTCGTCCGCGGACCCGTGCGAGGCGACCTCTCCGTGCACGGGGACCGTCCTGTCCATCTGGCTCGCCTCCTCGGGGTGCGCGGGCGGACCGTGCTCACGAATGGGCCGGTCCACCCCGAGGGTGGGCCGCTCGCCGTGCCCCCGGTTCACCTGATGCGGGTGAGCCGCACACGCGCGAGTCGGGCCACCCTGTGGCCGACCTTGTGAGGAGGCCCGAATGTCGTTCCTCATCCGCTTGCTCGTCAGTGCCGCCGCCATCTGGGTGGCCACGCTCGTCGTCCCCGGCCTGGACATCGTTCCCGAGGGACGCGCCGGCACCACCGTCCTCGTGACGCTCGCGGTCGCACTCGTCTTCGGCGTGGTGAACGCCCTGGTGCGGCCGCTGGTCACGCTCCTGACGCTCCCGCTCTACATCCTCACGCTCGGCCTCTTCGTCCTGGTCGTGAACGCCCTCATGCTGGCGCTGACCGCGTGGATCACGGAGCTGACCGACTACGGCCTACGCATCGACGGCTTCTGGGAGGCGGTACTCGGCGGCCTCGTCGTCTCGATCGTCAGCTTCCTGCTGAACGTCCTGGTCCTGTCCCGGATGGAACGTCGTCAGGAGCCGCGGACACGCCGGGCAGCCAGCCCAGCGGGCGCATAGCCCGCGCTGCGGGCATGGTCCGGCGGAGGATCCGTGACCGTCCTCCTGCTCGAGTCGTTCCCGGATTCCGCGGACGCCGATCGTGCCGCCGCCGTCGTCATGCGGATGTGCCGTGCGGCGCAAGCGCCGACGCACGGTGCCGCCAGCGCGCGCTGGCACCTCGGGGCCGATCGGCCGGCCTTCCGGCACTACGCGGGCGACCCCGTCGTCGGGGTCGTCGACTGGAGCTTCTGGGGACTCGTGCTGGGTGTCGCCCTGCGCCTCCCGCTCGCCGCGGCGGCGCGAGGTTCAGCCGGCGGCCTGGGTGCGCAGATGCTCGTCGACGTCGGCGTCGCCGACCAGTTCCTCAACCACCTGCGGGACGACGTCGTCCCGGGCCGATCGGCGCTGCTGGTCCTTGCGCCGGAGGCGACCTGCGGCCGGCTGGTGGATGTGCTGCACGCCCTGGGCGGGCGGACGCAGTGGCTCGAGCTCGCGGGCGCGGACGACCGGGCACTGTGGCAGGCGTTCGCGGCCTGATCCGTTGCCCGTTGCGCGTGCCGGAGCGGACGGAGTCCTTGATTGAACAGCGCAGCGGGCGCACACTCAGCACTGGGCCGAATTAACACGGCCTCGGAGGGGTGTGTCGAGCAGGTCCTCGCGGTCGCCCGCCACCCGTCCAGACGGGGGGTGGTGCTGTGTCCACCGTGCGCCACGACGAAGCGCCTGTTGCCGTGCGGCCGCAGCACGCGGGGCGCGCCGGTGGATCGCGTGCGCCGCGCGCCCCGTCGCAGCACGGACCCGGCGGGGCGCCGGCCCCTGCCGGTCCCGCGCACGACGTCGTCCCGACCGTCCCTCGCACCTACGTGCCACCGCTGCGCCTGTGGCGGCTCCTGGACGACAGCGCCACCGCTACCGCCACCGGCACGTTGCTCGTGGCGCCCGCCGGGGCGGGCAAGACGCTCGGCGTGGCCGGCTGGCTGGGGGAGCGGGCGCCGACAGCCGCGATGCGGTGGCTGGTTGCCTCGCCCGAGACGTCTCCCGGTGAGCTGCGCCGTGCCGTCGACGCCGTGCGTCCCCGGCGGGAGGAGCCAGGCGCCGTCCCCGGCATCGTCGTGGTCGACGATGCCGAGAACCTGCGCAGCGACTGCCTGCGGGCGGTGGAGGGGCTGCTCGACGCGCACCCGGAGGGTGTGCGTCTCGTGCTGCTCGCGCGACGGGAACCGGAGCTCAACGTCGTGGTGCCCCAGCTGCTCGGCACCCTGACGATCCTGCGTGGTGAGGTGCTGCACGTCGACGACGACGACGCGCGCACCCTGGTGCGGATGCACGCGCCGGACTGCCCGGACGCCGTCCTGGAGCGGATCGTCGCGCAGGCGGAGGGGTGGTGCGCGGCGCTGGTGCTGGCTGCACGGGCCCTGCGCGCCCGGGGCTCGGGACCCGACGACGGGTGGTCGCCCGTGCTCGGCGCGGGGATCTCCGACCTGGTCGCGCGGGACGTCTTCGCGGGGCTGAGCCCGCGCGAGCGACACCTGCTCCTCGCCGTCGTCCACGAGACCGTCGTCACCGCGGCGACTGCGGCCCGACTGGCGAACGACCCCGCCGCCGGTGAGCTCCTCGAGCGGCTCGAGGCGGCCGGCCTGCTCGTGGGCAGGGAGCCGCTCGCGTCCGGTGGGGAGGCGTTCCGGCTGCACTCCGTGCTCGCGGAGGTGGTCCGGCGTCGGTTCGCGGCCGGGGGCGTCGACGTCGCGCGCGCACGGTCGACGATCGCCCGTGCGGCCAGCATCGACCTGGCGGCCGGCGACCTCGTGGCGGGCATGCGTCGCACGGCGATCGGCGGCGGCCCCGACGCGGCGGCGTCCGTGCTCGACGTCCACGGCGTCGTGATGGTGCTGCGGGGGCAGGGGGAGGA
>JAEZBT010000452.1 GCA_023426865.1 Actinomycetes bacterium | reverse complement strand
GGCGGTCAGCGACCTCGCCGTGCCGCACCCGACGGCCCGCCTGCGGTGGCTCGTGGCGCACGAGGCGACGCGCACGCTCGTCGTCGAGCGGGCCGGGCGTGTGGTCGGCTCCGGGCGCATCACCCCGAGCAGCGGCCTCGTGGCCGAGGCCACCGCGCAGGACGCAGCTGCCGCCGGCGACCTGTTCGACGCCGTCGCGCGCCAGTCCGAGAGCGGCCGGGTCGGCGTGGTGGAGCGACCGGGGACGCTCGTGCACGCGGTGTGCGAGCCGCTCATGGAGCCGGGGTCGGACCACGCCGAGCAGTACTACGTGCGCATCCCCGACCACGGCGTGGTGCTCGACGCCCTGCGGCCCGTGCTGTCGGCGCGGCTGGCGGCGGCGGGCCTCGAGCGCGACGAGGTGCTCGTCTCCACCTACCGACGCCACTACCGGTTCGCCGTCGGGCCGGAGGGGCTCGGGCCGATGGTCGTCGGGGGGCCGAAGCAGGACCCGGTGGACTCCGGCGGCGCGGGCGTCGCCCCGGACTGGCTGCCGGCGCTGCTGTTCGGCCCGTGGGGCATCGAGGGCCTGGCCCGGCTGCGCCCGGACGTCACCGCCGAGGGCGACCCCGAGCTGTTCACCGCCCTGTTCCCGCCGGTCACCGCGGACGTCCTGACGTACTACCTGCCCTTCTGACCCGCACCGTCCCGCCCGCACGGTCCGCCGGCACCGTCCCGCCGGCACGGTCCCGCCGGCACGGTCCTGCCGGCACGGTCCCGCCGGCGCCGTCCCGCCCCACGAGCACCCACCGCCGCTCTTGTGACAGGTGTGGCCACAGGGACGGTTGTGACATCTCATGGTCCTCACGCGTCACATGCGTACCAAGAGTGGCTGTCGGTGCACGGAGTCGAGGTGTGACCCGGCCGGCTGACGACATGGTCGCGGAGGGGCGGCCTGTGGGTGCAGCGGGCTCCACAGGCTCGGGTGGCCGGCGACCCCACACGTCCCGGGGTCGGCGACTGTCGTCCGGTGTCTGCCGACGTCGTCGCGGCGCTCGCCGCCAGGGGCGGTGTCGCCCGCCACGCCGATCTCGCCCGCGGCCTACCCCGCCGCGCCCTGGCGGAGGCCGTCGGCAGGGGCGTTGTCACGCACCTCCCGGGCGGGGTGTACCTGCTGCCGGGAACTCCTCGGCCGCTGGTCACGGCCGCGGTGCACAACAGTGTGCTCACCTGCGTCTCGGCAGCCCAGCACCATGGGCTCGCGGTTCTCGTGCCGCCGGAAGTGCCCCACGTGGCGGTGCCTCGCACCCGTGGGGCGACGGCGTCGCTGGTGCGCGAGCAGTTCCCCGCCGTCAGGCACCGTGACGATGCGGCCGGCCGGAGCGCCCGGGCGGTCGCGTCGGTGCCGGACGCGCTCGCGCGGATGCTGCTCTGCCTGCCTGCCGCCGAGGCGCTCGTGGGCCTCGACTCGGCGCTCAACATGGGCCGCACCACGCTGGCGGCGGTCGCGCGGGCCCTGCCGGCGAAGGCGCCTGCGCACCGCCGGCTGCTTCTGCGCCTTGCCGACGGGCGCGCCGCATCACCCGCCGAGACACTCGCGCGGTTGGCCCTCCGCGGAGCGGGCCTCCGCGTCGAGGTCGGAGAGCCCGTCACGGACGTCGGCTTCGTGGACCTCCTCGTCGAAGGCAGGATCGTCGTCGAGCTGGACGGGTTCGCGTACCACTCCGGCCGACGTGAGTTCGAGGCCGACCGCCGACGCGACCGTGAGCTCGTCGCGCGCGGCTTCGTGGTCCTGCGCTTCACGTATGCCGACGTCGTCCGCGACGCCCGGTGCGTCGTACGCGCGGTGGGCGCGGCGCTGTCGTCGCACCCGGCTGTACACGGACAGCCGCTGATGTGACGGGTGGGGCCTGTGGTGCGGGAGTGGCGGCACACCAGGCCCAGGAGTCACACCTGTCACATCAGCGGCGGTGGGGGCGCGGGGCGGGCGGGGGTGGCTGCGGGGCGCGGGTCCCGGGGGTGCGCGCGGGCGCTCACTAGGATCGGTGCCCATGGCCCACATCCTCTCGGCGGTCGCCTGGCCCTACGCCAACGGACCCCGCCACATCGGACACGTCGCCGGTTTCGGCGTGCCCTCCGACGTCTTCAGCCGGTACATGCGGATGGCGGGCCACGACGTCCTCATGGTGTCGGGCACCGACGAGCACGGGACCCCGATCCTGGTCCAGGCGGACAAGGAGGGCGTCACCGCCAAGGAGCTCGCCGAGAAGAACAACGCCGTGATCGTCCAGGACCTGGTGGACCTCGGCCTGTCCTACGACCTTTTCACGCGCACGACGACGGGCAACCACTACCGGACCGTCCAGGAGCTGTTCACCACGGTGCACCGCAACGGGTACATGGTCGAGCGGACCACCCAGGCGGCGATCAGTCCCTCGACCGGGCGCACGCTGCCCGACCGCTACATCGAGGGCACCTGTCCCATCTGCGGGTACACCGACGCGCGCGGCGACCAGTGCGACAACTGCGGCAACCAGCTCGACCCGACGGACCTCATCGACCCGCGCAGCAAGATCAACGGCGAGACTCCGCGGTTCGTGGAGACGGAGCACTTCTTCCTCGACCTGCCGGCGCTCGCCGAGGCGCTCAGCGCCTGGCTGGACGAGCGCGAGGCCACCGGGCTGTGGCGTCCCAACGTCATCAAGTTCAGCCAGAACATCCTCCAGGACATCCGTCCCCGGGCGATGACGCGCGACATCGACTGGGGCATCCCGATCCCGCTCGACGGCTGGCGCGAGCAGCCCACCAAGCGCCTGTACGTATGGTTCGACGCCGTGATCGGCTACCTGTCAGCGAGCATCGAGTGGGCCCGGCGCCTGGGCGAGCCGGAGCGCTGGCGTGAGTGGTGGAACGACCCTGACGCGCTCTCGTACTACTTCATGGGCAAGGACAACATCGTCTTCCACTCCCAGATCTGGCCCGCCGAGCTGCTCGCCTACAACGGGCAGGGCGAGCGCGGGGGCGAACCCGGCAAGTACGGCGTGCTCAACCTGCCCACCGAGGTGGTCTCGAGCGAGTTCCTCACGATGGAGGGCAAGCAGTTCTCGTCCTCGCGCGGCGTCGTCATCTACGTGGGCGACGTGCTCGCGCGCTACCAGCCGGACGCGCTGCGCTACTTCATCTCCGCGGCCGGCCCGGAGACCTCGGACTCCGACTTCACCTGGTCGGAGTTCGTGCAGCGCACCAACTCGGAGCTGGTCGCCGGCTGGGGGAACCTCGTCAACCGGACCGCGACGATGATCGCCAAGAGCTTTGGCGAGATCCCCGCGGCCGGTCCGCTGGAGACTGTCGACGAAGCCGTCCTGGGTACCGTCGCCGCCGCGTTCGAGACGGTGGGCGGGCTCATCGGCCGGCACCGCCAGCGCGCGGCGATTGCGGAGGCGATGCGCGTCGTCGGCGAGGTGAACAAGTACCTGTCCGCGACCGAGCCGTACAAGATGAAGGACCCCTCGCAGCGCGTGCGCCTCGCCACGGTCCTGCACGTCGCGGCGCAGTGCGTGAGCGACTGCAACACCCTGCTGGCCCCGTTCCTGCCGCACTCGGCGAACACCGTGCACCGCGTGCTCGGGGGCGAGGGCGAGTTCATGCCGATGCCGCGCATCGAGCAGGTGGCCGAGCTGGACCCGGAGCACGGCGCGGGGCTGGTGACCTACCCGGTCATCACGGGCGACTACTCGGCCACGCCGCGCTGGGAGTCCCGCCCGGTCGTCGTCGGGACGCCCGTCGGCAAGCCGACGCCCGTCTTCACCAAGCTCGACGACGCCGTCGTCGCGAGCGAGCTGGACCGCCTGCGGGATGCGGCCGGGGAGGGCTGAGTGGCGCGGCGCCCGCGGGACGCGAGCTGGCCCGCCGACCCCGAGCCGCTCCCGCACCCGGTCCCCGACAACCACACGCACCTCGACGCGGTCCTCGCCGAGACGGACGCGGTCGGGTGGCGGGGCGCCGTGCGTGACGGGCTGCACGAGGGCGTCGCGCGCCCGGAGCTGACCGTCGCCGACCACCTGGCGCGGGCCGCCGCGGTGGGCATCGACCGGGTGCTCACCGTGGGCTGCGACCTCCCGTCGCTCGCCTGGACGCTCGACGCGGTCCGCACCCACCCGACGGTCCTGGGCGCCGTCGCGATCCACCCGACCGAGGCGGGGCTGCACGCCGGGGTGCGCGAGGTCGCCCCGGACGGCCTCGACCCGCACCCGCGCCCGCACCACGACGTCCCGCTCGACGAGGCGATGGCGCAGGTGGCGGCCGCGGCGCGGGCCGAGGGTCGGATCCGGGCGATCGGCGAGACGGGACTGGACCACTTCCGTGCGGCCGAGCGCGGCCGCGCGGTGCAGCGGGAGGTCTTCCGCGCCCACCTCGCCCTCGCCAAGGAGCTCGGGCTGCCCGTGCAGATCCACGACCGCGACGCGCACGAGGCGGTGCTGGACGTCCTCGCGCGCGACGGCGCCCCGGAGCGCACCGTCTTCCACTGCTACTCCGGCGACGCGGCGATGGCGCGGTTCGCCGTCGGGCAGGGGTGGTTCCTGTCGTTCGCCGGGCCGGTGACGTTCACGTCGTCGGCGGACCTGCGGGCCGCGCTGCACGAGGTACCGCCGTCGCAGCTGCTCGTCGAGACGGACGCGCCGTACCTCGCCCCGCACCCCGCGCGCGGGCGCCCCAACGCGCCGTACCTGATGGCGACGACCGTGCGCGCCGTCGCCGCCGAGCTGGGCCGCGACCTCGGCGAGCTGTGCCGCGCGCTCGAGGGCACCGCGGAGCAGGTCTACGGGCCCTGGTAGAACCGGCCCATCTGTGCAGGTGACCGGTGAAACCCGGTTCACCCGGGTGGTGCGGTGACGCCCGACTACCGGTCGTCGTGTCCCTTCCGTTACCGTCGGGAGGTTCCGTGCCGCCGGCCGGCGCGCGGACGCATCCTGTCGGGCGAGGTCGGGAGCCACGTGCACGGACGCAGGGCGGTGGGCCACGGGCGCGTCGAGCGAGGTCGGCTCGCCGCGCAGGCCGCGGTGCTCGCGTTGCTCGTCTCCGGGACGACGGCGTTCGCCACGCTGCACAAGACCGTCACCCTCGACGTGGACGGCGAGGTCACGACCGTCTCCGCGTTCGGCCGGACGGTCGGTGACGTCCTGGCCGCGGAAGGCGTCGACGTCGGCGAGCGCGACCTGGTCGTGCCGGCCCTCGACAGCGGCGCCGCGGACGGTGGTGACATCGTCGTGCGGCACGGCCGCGAGGTGCGCATCGAGGTCGACGGCGAGGAGCAGACGGTCTGGACGACGGCCCTGACCGTCGACGAGCTCGTCGCCGAGATGGGCATGCGCGGACAGGTCCGCGCGTCCGCGTCGCGCGGCGCCGACCTGGGCCGCGACCTGCTGCGGATCTCCACCGCCAAGACCGTGCACGTGAGCGTCGACGGGCGCACCGAGGCGGTCGTCACGGCCGCCCCGACGGTCCGCGAGGTGCTGCGCGAGCTCGGCGTCGTGCTCGGTGAGTACGACCGCGTGTCGGTGTCGCTGGACGCCGCGGCGGTGGACGGGCTGGTCATCCTCGTCACGCGCGTCGAGGGCATCACGCGCACCGAGACGGTGCCGGAGCCGTACGCGACCGTGCGCGAGGAGGACCCGATGCTCGCCCAGGGCCGGGAGGTCGTCGCCACGGCCGGGCGCCCGGGCACCAAGGCGATCACGTACCTGTCCTACGAGGCCGACGGCGTCGAGCTCGGCCGGATGGTGCTCGCGGAGTCCCTGCTCGAGCCGGCGGTCAACGAGGTCGTCCGCGTCGGGACGTTCACCGCGCCGACCGCGCCCCCGGTCGAGGCGGGCACCGCGCGGGCCATCGGCCTCGAGCTGACGCTCGCGCGCGGCTGGGACGAGACGCAGTTCGCCTGCCTGGACGCGCTGTTCAGCGCGGAGAGCGGCTGGCGCGTGAACGCGGCGAACTCGCGCACGGGCGCCTACGGCATCCCGCAGGCACTTCCCGGCTCGAAGATGGCGACGGTCGGCGCCGACTGGCAGACCAACCCCGCCACGCAGATCACGTGGGGCCTGAACTACATCAACGGCCGCTACGGCACCCCGTGCGACGCGTGGGCGTTCTTCCAGGCCAAGAACTGGTACTGAGCCCGTCCGCGGGCGGGTGAAACCCCCCGAGGGGACGGCCCCCGGTTTGTGACCAGGTCACGAATGGGTTACGGTCGCGTGTCGCTCCGACCGGCACCCCGGGCCCGCGCCCGGACCGCCAGGTGGAGCAGGCCGGTCCGCCCCCATGGCGCGGGTGGACCGCGACGGCCGGATCGGGGGCCCTCATCCCTCCCGGCGCGCAC
>JAEZBT010000444.1 GCA_023426865.1 Actinomycetes bacterium | reverse complement strand
GCCAAGCCGACCCCGATCGCCACCAGGTCCATGGTCCACCCCTTCTCGCCCCGGCGCCGTCAGACCCCGTCAGCAGTCTCCTGCACCGGCCCGGACATGCCTGGTCCGGCCAGGAGAGCTCCCGGCCGGACCAGTGTGATCGAGAGGAAGGCGTCAGCGCGCGGGCGCGCCGTGCTCCTCGTGGAGGCGCTCGGTCTCGTCCTGCACGTGCAGCGCGACGTCGGCGTACGCGGACGCGTGCCGACGTGCGTGGTGCGCGCAGAACAGGAGCTCGCCCATGGACAGCACGACGCGGACGTACGCCTGGGCGCCGCATCGGTCGCAGCGGTCGGCTGCGGTCAGCGGTGTGGGTGTCGTCGTGGTCATGCACCCATGTAACCATCCGAACTCGGGGTCGGTCGCATCGAGAGGCCCGGGTTCGCTACCCGCGAAGCCGGGCCCCGCCCGGCACGCCTCGCGGACCCGTCGCGGGCGAGCGCTTACCCTCGTCAGGTGACGAGCACGTTGTCGGAAGCCAGCTACACCGCACGCCATCTCTCGGTCCTCGAGGGACTGGAGGCGGTCCGCAAGCGTCCCGGGATGTACATCGGGACCACCGACAGCCGCGGTCTCATGCACTGCGTCTGGGAGATCATCGACAACGCCGTCGACGAGGCCCTGGGCGGGCACTGCGACCAGATCGACATCACGCTGCACGCGGACGGCTCGGTCGAGGTGCGCGACAACGGCCGCGGCATCCCCGTCGACATCGAGCCCAAGACGGGCCTCACCGGAGTGGAGGTCGTGTTCACCAAGCTGCACGCCGGCGGCAAGTTCGGCGGCGGTTCGTACACCGCCTCGGGCGGCCTGCACGGTGTCGGCGCCAGCGTGGTCAACGCCCTGTCGGCGCGCCTCGACGTCGAGGTGGACCGCAGCGGGCGGACGCACCGCATGTCGTTCCACCGGGGCGAGCCGGGCACCTTCGCCGACCGCGGCGAGCCCGGCCCGGACGCCCCGTTCAGCCCGTTCGTCGACGCCTCGGAGCTCGCCGTCGTCGGCAAGGTCGCCAAAGGCCGCACCGGCACGCGCGTGCGCTACTGGGCGGACCGGCAGATCTTCCCCGCGAGCGCGGCTTTCTCCTACGACGAGCTGGTCTCGCGCGTCCGGCAGACGACGTTCCTCGTCCCGGGCCTGCGCATCCGCGTGCGCGACGCGCGGGGCGTGCCCGGCACGCCCGGTGCCGACGGGCCGCACGAGGAGGAGTTCGTCGCGCACGGCGGCACCGTCGACTTCGTGGACCACCTCGCCCCCGACACGCCCCTGACCGACACCTGGCGACTGCAGGGTGACGGCACGTTCACCGAGACCGTGCCGATGCTCGACGACCGCGGGCACCTGACGTCCCAGGCGGTGGAGCGGACCTGCCACGTTGACGTCGCGCTGCGCTGGGGGACCGGGTACGACACCGAGGTCCGCACGTTCGTCAACATCATCGCGACGCCCAAGGGCGGCACCCACCTGGCCGGGTTCGAGCAGGCCCTGGTCAAGACGATGCGCAAGCAGGTGGAGCTCAACTCGCGTCGGCTCAAGCTCGGCGGCAAGGAGACCGCGGGGGAGCGGCTCGAGAAGGACGACATCCTCGCCGGCCTCACCGCCGTCGTCACCGTGCGCCTCGCCGAGCCGCAGTTCGAGGGCCAGACGAAGGAGGTGCTCGGGACGGCACCCGTGCGCGCCATCGTGGCGAAGGTCATCGAGACCCAGCTCACGGAGCGGCTCACCTCGTCCAAACGGGACCTGCGCACGCAGTCGGCCCTGCTGCTGGACAAGATCGTCGCGGAGATGCGCGCCCGGCTCTCGGCCCGCAAGCAGAAGGAGATCTCGCGGCGCAAGAACGCGTTGGAGACGTCCGCCCTGCCGACGAAGCTCGCGGACTGCCGCAGCGACGACGTCGAGCGCAGCGAGCTGTTCATCGTCGAAGGTGACAGCGCGCTCGGCACGGCCAAGCTCGCGCGCCAGTCCGACTTCCAGGCGCTGCTGCCGATCCGCGGCAAGATCCTCAACGTCCAGAAGGCGTCCGTCGCGGACATGCTCAAGAACGCCGAGTGCGCCGCGATCATCCAGGTCATCGGGGCGGGCTCGGGCCGCAGCTTCGACCTCGAGTCGGCCCGCTACGGCAAGGTCGTCATGATGACCGACGCGGACGTGGACGGCGCGCACATCCGCACGCTGCTGCTCACGCTCATCTACAGGTACATGCGGCCTCTCGTGGACGCGGGCCGGGTGTACGCCGCGGTGCCGCCGCTGCACCGCATCGAGCTCTCCGGGAGCGGCGGGCGCAAGGCCGAGTACCTCTACACGTACTCCGAGACCGAGCTCAAGCAGACCCTGGCCCGGCTGGACAAGCAGGGGCGGCGCTACTCGGGCGACATCCAGCGGTACAAGGGCCTGGGTGAGATGGACGCCGACCAGCTCGCCGAGACGACCATGGACCCGCGCCGCCGCACCCTGCGTCGCGTCACGGCGAAGGACGCCGCCGCCGCCGAGCAGGTCTTCGAGCTCCTCATGGGCTCCGACGTCGGCCCCCGCCGCGACTTCATCGTCGCCGGCGCCGGGGCCCTGGACCTCACGCGCATCGACGCGTGACGGCTCGCTAGGTTTGTCCCCGTGACCATCGAGCCGATCGCCGTGCGCGCCAACCCGCCGGTCGTGCTCGACCTGCCGCCGGCGCACCTCGAGCTGTCCTGGCGTCCGCTGCACGCGGGCGACGCCGGGCAGCTGCACGCGCTCATGAGCGCGGTCGAGGCGGCGGACGAGTCGCCGGCGCGGACCTCGCTGCCCATGGTCGAGGAGATGTTCACCGAGTCGTGGCGCGACATGCAGCGGGACAGCCTCGGCGGCTTCGACGGCACCGGCGTCCTGCGCGCCTTCGCCATCGTGTCGGTACGGCCCGGTGACCTCCGAACCGTGCGCGCCTTCCTCCAGGGCGGCGTGCATCCGGCGTGGCGCGGGCGCGGCATCGGGCGGGCCGTGCTGGCCTGGCTGGAGGGCCGCGGCCGGCAGAAGCTCGTCGAGTCGGGCAAGGAGCTGCCGGCCCGGCTCGCGGTGTTCGTGGACGAGCACGCGCGCGACAACCGTCGCCTGTACGCGGCCGCCGGGTTCAGCCCGATCCGCTGGTACACGGAGATGCGCCGCGACCTGGCCGACCCTCTGCCCGAGGTCACGATCGACGGCGTGCGCGTCGAACCGTGGCGCCCCGAGCTCGACGAGGCGGTGCGCCTCGCGCACAACGAGGCCTTCGCCGACCACTGGGGCTCCGAGCCCCGCACGCCCGAGGACTGGACGCACGGTCCGCACTTCGTGCCCGAGTGGAGCTTCGTCGCACTCGCCGGCGATGAGGTGGTCGGCTACACGCTCTCGGGTCGCTACGAGGATGACTTCGCCGTCGTCGGTTACTCGTTCGGCTACTCCGAGCTCCTCGGGGTGCGGCGCGCGTGGCGGGGCCGCGGGGTGGCGGTAGCCCTCCTGGCCGGCGCCATGGCGGCGTTCAAGGCCGACGGCATGGCGTACGCCGTGCTCGGCGTCGACACCGCGAACCCCTCCGGCGCCCACGGCCTGTACGAGCGACTCGGGTACCAGGTGGTGCACGGCGAGGTCCTGTACAGCGTCGAGATCTGATGTCCCGCTCAGCGATGGCCTGGCCGCTCGCCGTGGCCGCCGCACTCGCTGCGCTCGGGATGGTCGTCGCGCTCGTCGTGCCGCACGGGTCGGAGGACGGCGAAGACCCGCAGGACGCGGTCCTGGCGCTCGTCGCCGCGCGCGAGAGCGGCTCCTGCACCGGCTACGTGGCCGCGACCACGGCGTTCTTCCGCAACGACCCCTACCTCGGTGCGCCGACGTGCGAGGACGTCCAGGTGCAGTCCGCGCGGTACGCGGCACTGCACCCGGTGGAAGTCGAGGTCGTCGGCGTCGTCCAGGTAGACGCGGACACCGCCGAGGTGGAGACCGTCGAGCGGTTCCGGGTGGGCACCGACGACGAGTACGCCATCACGCTGGCCTACCGGACGCTGCTCGTCGACGGCGCTTGGGCGGTCGACCACGTCGACCTCACGGTGCTGCCCGACGAGTGACGCCGCGACCGGCCTGCAGAGGTCAGCCGATCGTGTGCACCGGGGCCGGCAGCGCCCGACCCGACATGTCGCGTCGCGGGTCCGGCTCCGGCAGGTCGACGGCCTGGCCCGCCGAACCCGACGCGCGAGCGGGCCCGGGGCCCACCCAGCCGAGGATGAGCGTGTCCTCCCCGCGCAGGAACCGGTGCGCCCGGACGCCGCCCGTCGCCCGGCCCTTGCCGGGGTACACGTCGAACGGGGTGACCTTGGCGCTGCCCGCCTGGGTCCCCGGCAGGGCGTCGCTCGCGCCGGACACGGTGACGACGACGGCGCCGTCGCGCTCGTCCGCGCGCACGGCGCCGAAGAACACGGCCTGGACGCCGGGGGCGAGCTTGACGCCTGCCATGCCGCCCGCGCGTCGGCGCTGCGGGCGCACGCCCGAGGCCGCGAAGTGGAGCAGCTGGGCGTCGCCGGTGAGGAAGACGAGCGTGTCGTCGTCGGCCACGGCCCGGGCACCCACGACCTCGTCGCCCTCGGCAAGGTCGATGACGTCCCAGGAGTCGCCGCGGGGCAGGTCCTCCGAGACGACGCGCTTGACCGTACCCCCGGCGGTGCCGAGGGCCAGGGTCGGCGCGTCGGCCGCGAGCGAGGCCAGGGCCAGCACCCGCTCGCCCGGTTGCAGGTCGAGCACCTCGGCGACGGGGACGCCGCCCGAGAGGGAGGGGGCGCCATCGGTCGGCGGGATCGCCGGCAGGTCCAGCACGGGCAGCCGCACCAGCCGGCCGCGGGACGTCATTGCCCCCACGTCGCCACGGGCGGTGGTCGCCACGCTCGAGACGACGACGTCGTGCGCGGCCCGTCGGCCCGCGCGGGTGGGCGGGGCGTCGTCGGCCGTACGCGCGAGCAGGCCCGTGCCCGAGAGCATCGCCCAGCAGGGCGTGTCCGCGATCTCCAACGGCGTGGCGCTCGCGCGCGCCGTCACCGAGGCGGCGCTGGCCGGCCCGGTCCCGCCCGCGGACTCCAGCAGGACGGTCCGGCGCGGGGTGCCGTGCGTGCGGGCGACCTCGGCCATCTCGTCGCTGACGACCTCGCGCAGCCGGGCGTCGGAGGCCAGGATCTGCTCGAGCTCGTCGATCTCGCGGCGCAGCTCGTCGGCCTCCTTCTCCAGCTCGATGCGGGAGAACTTGGTCAGCCGGCGCAGCCGGAGCTCGAGGATGTACTCGGCCTGGGCCTGGGAGAGGTCGAAGACACCCATGAGCCGGTCCCGCGCGACGTCCGCGGTGTCGGACGTGCGGATCACCTGGATGACCTCGTCGATGTCGAGGATCGCGATCAGCAGGCCCTCGACGAGGTGCAGACGGTCCTTGCGCCGGGCGAGCCGGTACGCGGACCGGCGGCGCACGACCGTGAGGCGGTGGCCGACCCAGACCTGGACCAGCTCGCGCAGGCCGAGCGTGCGCGGCTGCCCGTCGACGAGCGCGACGTTGTTGATGCCGAACGAGTCCTCCATCGGCGTGTGCCGGTAGAGCGCCTCGAGCACGCCCTCCGGGTTGAAGCCCGACTTGACCTCGATGACCAGCCGCAGACCCTTCTCGCGGTCGGTCAGGTCGATGACGTCGGAGATCCCGGTGAGCTTCTTGGCCTGCACGCCCTCCTTGATCTTCTCGATCACCTTCTCCGGCCCGACGCCGTACGGCAGCTCCGTGACGACGATGCCCTTGCGGCGCGGGGTGACGTTCTCGATCTTCGTCGTCGCGCGCGTGCGGAAGATGCCGCGACCGGTGCGGTACGCCTCGCGGACGCCCTCGAGGCCGACGATCTTGCCGCCGCCGGGCAGGTCCGGGCCGGGCACGAACCGCATGAGGTCCTCGAGCGTCGCGTCGGGGTGCGCCACGAGGTGCCGCGCCGCCGAGACGACCTCCACGAGGTTGTGCGGCGCCATGTTGGTCGCCATGCCCACGGCGATGCCGGACGCGCCGTTGACCAGCAGGTTCGGGATCGCCGACGGCAGCACCGAGGGCTGCATGAGCTTGTTGTCGTAGTTCGGGACGAGGTCGACGACGTCCTCGTCGAGGTCCGCGACCATCGCCATCGCGGCCGGCGCGAGGCGGGCCTCGGTGTACCGCGGGGCGGCCGGGCCGTCGTCGAGCGAGCCGAAGTTGCCGTGGCCGTCGACGAGCGGCAGCCGCAGCGAGAAGGGCTGGGCCATCCGGACCAGCGCGTCGTAGATCGCGGTGTCGCCGTGGGGGTGCAGCTTGCCCATGACGTCGCCGACGACGCGCGCCGACTTCACGTACGGCCGGTCGGGCCGCAGGCCCATCTCCGACATCTGGAACAGGATCCGGCGCTGCACGGGCTTGAGGCCGTCCCGCGCGTCGGGCAGGGCCCGGGCGTAGATGACGGAGTACGCGTACTCGAGGAAGGACCCCTGCATCTCCGCCGCGACGTCGACGTCGACGATCGTCTCCTCGAAGGGCGTCGGGTCGGGCGGGCCGGCGGGGCGACGGGCCATCGGTGCGCGGGTCTCCTCGGGGGGGGGCCGCCTGGGTGGCGGGGGACGCACCATTGTCCCTCCACGGCGTGCTCCGGCCCGCACCGGCGCGCCACGACGCACCCCGCCCTGCGGCGAGCCGGCCCCGAC
>JAEZBT010000400.1 GCA_023426865.1 Actinomycetes bacterium | reverse complement strand
GCCCGACGAAGGCGCTCGCCGCCGACCAGCTCGCGGGGCTCGAGCGCCTGCTCGGGGCCGCGGCCGTGCGCGACGTGCGCGTGTCGACGTGCGACGGCGACACCGACCAGACCGAGCGGCGCTGGGTCCGCGACCACGCCGACGTCGTGCTCACCAACCCCGACTTCCTGCACTGGTCGCTGCTCCCCCAGCACGCCCGGTGGGACCGGCTGCTGCGGGGGCTGCGCTACGTCGTCGTCGACGAGGGGCACGCGTTCCGGGGTGTGTTCGGCGCGCACGTCGCCGCGGTGCTGCGGCGGCTGCGGCGGCTCGCGGAGCACCACGGCGGGTCGCCGACGTTCGTGCTCGCGTCGGCGACGACGGCCGACCCCGCGGCGAGCACGGCGCGGCTCATCGGGGTCGCGCCGGAAGAGGTCGTGGCCGTGGCCGACGACGCCTCGCCCGCGGGCACCCGCACGGTCGTGCTCTGGGAACCGCCGCTGATGCCGGGCCGCGACCCGTTCGCCCCCGACGACGACGTCGACGGCACGGAGGGCGGCGGGGGCGGCGGCACCCGGGGAGCCGAGGCGCCGATGACCACCAAGCACCGGACGGCGACGGCCGAGACGGCGGACCTGCTCACGGACGCCGTGGTCGCGGGCGCCCGCGCGCTGGCGTTCACGCGGTCACGGCGGGCTGCGGAGTCGGTGGCGGCGACGGCGCGCGAGCACCTGGACGAGGTGCGTCGGGGGCTGGGCGCGTCGGTGGCGGCGTACCGGGGCGGGTACCTGCCGGAGGAGCGGCGTGCCCTGGAACAGGGGATCCGCTCGGGCGACCTGCGGGCCCTGGCGACGACGAACGCGCTCGAGCTCGGCGTGGACATCTCCGGGCTCGACGCCGTGCTCATCTCGGGCTGGCCGGGGACGCGCGTGTCGTTGTGGCAGCAGGCCGGCCGGGCCGGGCGAGCCGGGAGCGACGGCCTCGTCGTCCTCGTCGCCCGCGAGGACCCGTTGGACACGTACGTCGTGCACCACCCGGAGGCGGTGTTCGGCGCGCCCGTCGAGGCGACGGTGTTCGACCCGGAGAACCCGTACGTGCTCGGCCCGCACCTGTGCGCGGCGGCCGCCGAGCTGCCGCTGCGCAGCGACGACCTTGAGCTCTTCGGGCCGGGTGCCCGCGCGGTCGTCGACGCGCTGGTCGAGCAGGGCTGGCTGCGCCGTCGGGCGTCGGGCTGGTACTGGACGCACGCCGACCCGGCGTCGCGCCTGACCGACCTGCGCGGTGCGGGCGGCGAACCCGTGCGCGTGGTGGAGGCGGCGACCGGGCGGCTGCTGGGCACCGTGGACGCGGGGGCGGCCGACGCGAGCGTCCACGAGGGTGCCGTGTACGTGCACCAGGGCGTGACATTCGTCGTGGACGCGCTCGACCTGGAGGCGTCCGTGGCCCTGGTGAGCGCGCGCGACGTCGACTACCGCACCTGGTCGCGCTGGCTGACGTCGGTGGAGATCGTGCAGGTCCGGGCCGAGCGCCGCGCCGGGCCCGTGACCTGGGGCTTCGGGGACGTCGAGGTGACCAGCCAGGTGCTGGACTACACCAAGCGCAGGGTGCCGGACATGAGCGCGATCGGCGGCGACGTCCTCGACCTCCCGCCCCGCACGCTCCGTACGACGGCCGTCTGGTGGACCGCACCCGAGCCTGTGCTGACGGAGGCCGGGCTGATGACGGGCGGCGACGTCCCGGGCGCGCTGCACGCCGCCGAGCACGCCTCGATCGGGCTGCTCCCGCTGCTGGCGACGTGCGACCGCTGGGACCTGGGTGGCCTGTCGACACTGGTGCACCCCGACACGGGCCACGCCACCGTGTTCGTCCATGACGGGCACCCCGGTGGGGCCGGGTTCGCGGAGCGGGGGTTCGGCCTCGGGCCGGTGTGGTTGTCCGCGACGCGCGACGCGATCGCCGCCTGCCCGTGCGCGACCGGCTGCCCGGCCTGCGTGCAGTCGCCCAAGTGCGGCAACGGCAACGACCCGCTCGACAAGGCCGCGGCGCTGCGCCTGCTGTCCACCGTGCTCAGGCACGCCCCGACCTGACGTTCGCCGCCGGGGGCGACGGAGGACCGGCGCTCCCCTGACCAGGCGCCCCGCGCGGCACGTCACGCCGTGCGGCGGTGCGGTTCGGCCCCGGCCCGGCGGGGGGGCTCGTTGGTAGCGTGGCGCCATCATGGCTCTGGTTCATCCTGACGCGCGGTCCTGGGCCGAGGCCCACTCGGCCGCCGGTTCCCTGCGGCTCGGCATGCTCGAGGCGATGGCCTGCCAGTCGTACCCCGACGTCGTCGCGACGTTCGGTGACGACGGCGCCGCGATCGCGGGGCTGATCGACGACCGCCCGCCCAACCCCGCGCGGCGCGCGCTCACCGGCGTCGGCGTCGTCCTCGCGATCGCCGCCTTGGTCGCGCCGATCGCCGGGGTCGCCGTGCTCGGTGCGGAGTCGGACCTCGTCCAGCGCATGCCGGCGGACCAGTCGGTGCCGATCGCCGCCGTGTGCTTCGCCCTCGCCGTGGTGGCGCTCCTCGTCACCGGCGTCGCCTGGGTGCGCAGCGGCGCCCGGTGGTCGGGCATGGTCTGCGGCGTCGGAGCGGTGTTCGCCGTGTGCGGGGTCTTCGCCTCGATCAGCATGCCGACCGTCTCGGGGCGCGACGGCTACGACCTCCCGACGACCATGCAGGCCCCGGTGTGGACCACGCTCGCCCTCGGCCTCCTGCTGACCGTCGTGACCGCGCTGCGCTTCCGCGTGCGGGACCCCGAGCCGCAGGTCGCTCCCCCCACCCCGGCCCCGACGACGACCGGCGAGCGCTTCGCCGCAGAGGTCGCCGCGCGCAGCATCCCCGAGGCCGAGCGCGCCGCGATCCTGGCCGATCGCGACGCCGCCCTGCGCGTGCTCGCGGAGCGCGGTCTGCTCGACGAGACGACCCTGGGCCGTGCCCTCGCCGCGCCGTTGGGCACCCTCTTCGCCCTCGAGGTGCCGACGGAGGCCGGACCGGAGAGCACCGGCTGACGCCGACTGCGGGGAGCACGACCGTCCATCCGGCCCACCCCTGCCCGCGTCGGGACCGGCGGGCCGGCCGGCCACCGGCGCACCCCGGAC
>JAEZBT010000391.1 GCA_023426865.1 Actinomycetes bacterium | reverse complement strand
CGCCCGCTGCGCGGGCTGGTGCCCGTCGTCGCCGAGCCGATCGACGACTCGCGGATCCTGGAGATGCTGGACCGCGCCGAGGCCTCGGAGGCCATCGAGGCGGACGAGGGAGAGATGTTCCGCTCGGTGCTCGAGCTGGGCGACACGATCACGCGCGCGGTCATGGTGCCGCGCACCGAGATGATCACGCTCGCGGCGGGCACGCCGCTGCGCAAGGCGCTGGGGCTCTTCCTGAAGTCGGGCTACTCGCGCGTGCCGGTCGTGGGGGAGTCGGTCGACGACGTCCTCGGCGTCCTCTACCTCAAGGACGTCGTGCGGCGCCTCTACACGGTCGGGGACCAGGACGAGCCGGCGGACGGGCTGCTGCGCCGCCCGGTCTTCGTCCCGGAGTCCAAGCCCGTCGACGACCTGCTGCACGACCTGCAGGCGGGGGCCTCGCACATGGCGATGGTCGTCGACGAGTTCGGCGGTATCGCGGGGCTCGTCACGGTCGAGGACGCACTCGAGGAGATCGTGGGCGAGCTGACCGACGAGCACGACCAGGCGGCGCCGGAGGTCGAGGACGTCGGCGACGGGGTGTTCCGCGTCCCGTCCCGGCTGCCGCTCGACGAGCTGGGTGACCTGTTCGGCCTCGAGATCGACGACGACGACGTCGACACCGCCGGCGGTCTGCTGGCGAAGGCCCTGGGCAAGGTGCCGCTCGCGGGCTCGAGCGCCGAGGTCGCCGGCCTGCGGCTGACGGCGGACCGCGTCGAGGGGCGCCGCAAGCAGGTCGCCACCGTGCTCGCCGAGCGCGTGGCCGAGGACGAGGAGAGCGACGCATGAGCGACACCGAGGACCGGCCCGGCGGCGGCGGGGCCGCGGCCGAGGAGCACCGCTCGGGGTTCGCGTGCGTCGTCGGGCGGCCGAACGCCGGCAAGTCGACCCTGACGAACGCCCTCGTCGGGCAGAAGGTCGCGATCACCTCCGGGCGCCCGCAGACGACGCGGCACGTCATCCGCGGGGTGGTGCACCGCCCCGACGCCCAGCTCGTGCTCGTCGACACGCCCGGCCTGCACCGGCCGCGCACGCTCCTGGGCGAGCGGCTCAACGAGATGGTGCTCGCCACGCTCGGCGAGGTGGACGTCGTGGTCTTCTGCGTTCCGGCCGACCAGCGCGTCGGCCCCGGGGACCGCTTCATCGCCGAGCAGGTCGGCCGCCTCGGGCCCGTGACGTCGCGGACGCCCGTCGTCGCCGTGGCGACGAAGGCGGACCTGGTCGGCAAGGCGCGGCTCGCCGAGCACCTCCTCGCACTCGCCGAGCTCGGCGACTGGGCGGACATCGTGCCGGTGAGCGCTGTCGACGGCTACCAGGTGGGCACGCTCGTCGACGTGCTGGTCGGGCACCTCCCGCCCGGCCCGGCGCTGTACCCCGACGGCGAGCTCACCGACGAGCCCGAGCACGTCATGGTGGCCGAGCTCGTGCGCGAGGCCGCCCTCGAGGGCGTGCGCGACGAGCTGCCGCACTCCCTCGCCGTGATGGTGGAGGAGATCGTGCCGCGCGAGGGGCGCGACGCCGACCGCCCGCTGCTGGACGTGCGCGTGACCCTCTTCGTCGAGCGCGACAGCCAGAAGGCGATCGTCATCGGCAGGGCCGGCTCGCGCCTGCGCGACGTCGGCAGCCGGGCGCGGCACGGCATCGAGGCGTTGCTCGGCGCCCGCGTCTACCTGGACCTCCACGTCAAGGTCGCCAAGGACTGGCAGCGCGACCCCAAGCAGCTGCACCGCCTCGGGTTCTGAGCCCTCGCCCGCCGGTCGGGCGGGCACCGGCGTCCGCCCTGGCTAGACTCGCGAACCGTGCGTTACCGCATCGCCGTCTCCAGTGCCGTCGCCGTGCTGGGGCTCGGCATCGTCGGGACCGTCTCCGGTCCCGACTGGGACCCGGTGCCCTTCACGGACACCATCGAGATCCAGTCGCCTGACACGACCATCGGCGGCTCGACCGGCACCGACCCGGTCGGCACCTACGACGTCGCGACGTCGATCGTGGAGGTCGAGCTCGCGGGTGCGACCATCGAGGCCCGGATCAGCGAGCCCGTCGGGGCCGAGGGCCCGCGGCCGGGCCTGGTGTTCGTGCACGGTGCCGGGACCGGCCGCTACGAGATCGCGTTCGTCCAGCAGGCCGAGGCGCTGGCGAGCGCCGGCATCGTCACGATGGTGCCCAACAAGCGCCTCGACACCTACACGACGCGGGACCGCAGCTACGTGACGATGGCCAACGACTACCTGCGCAGCGTCGAGCTGCTGCGGGCACTTCCGGGCGTCGACCCGGACATGGTGGGGGTGTACGGGGAGAGCGAGGGCGCCTGGATCGTCCCGGTGATGGCCGCGGACAACCCGTCGGTGGCGTTCACCGTGCTGGTGGCCGCGCCCGTCGTCCCGCCCCGGCAGCAGGCGGCGTTCGCCGTGGACTCCTACCTGCGCAACACCGGGGTCCCCGTCGAGGTCTTCACGGCCATCCCGCGGATCGTCGGCATGGAGTTCCCGGGCGGCGGCTTCGAGTACGTGGACTTCGACTCCCAGCCGTTCCAGCAGCGCATGCGCCAGCCGCTGCTGGCGGTCTACGGGACCGGCGACGCGGCGATGCCGACGATCCAGGGCGCCGAGCAGCTCATCGCCGACCTGGCCGTGGCGGGGAACGACGACGTCACGGTCCGGTACTACGAGGGCGCCGACCACGGCATCAAGGTCGACAAGGTGCTCGTCCCGGAGTTCGCCCGGGACCTCGCCGCGTGGATCCAGGCCCTGCCCGACGCTGCGGACGCGCAGCCGTCCGTCGCGGGCGCGCAGCCCTACCAGCGGTTCCGAGCCGGGCCCGTGGAGCGGCCCCGGTGGTTCGCCGAGGGCGACCTGCTCCTGGCCGCCGTCGTCGCGGGCTGGGCCGCGCTCCTGCTGGTCCCGGGGATCTTCCTGGTGCGCCGCCTCCGCGGGCACCGGGAGCGCGCGCTGGCGGAGGGGGTCCGGGTGCCGCTGGTCGTCATGGCGGCCGGCAGCTCCCTGTCGTTCGTCGGGCTCGCGGTGTACCTGCTGACCGTGGCGTCGCTCGCCCAGAACTACCGTCGCAACGACGTCTTCGTGCAGGGCGGCTGGCTCGTCGTCCGGGTGCTGGCGATCGCCGCCGCGGTCGCGGCCGTCGTGCTCGTCTCGCGCATCCTGGACGGGCGGCGCCGGGGGGTGGCGTCGGCGGCGCGCTCGCGCGCGGGTGCCTGGGGCCTCGCCTCAGCCTTCGGCGGGTCGACGACGATCCTCCTGCTCCTCGCCTACTTCGGGGTGTTCCCCGCGCTGCTCTGACGCGTCAGTCCGGCGTGAAGGGGCTCGGCGGGCGCGCCCGGGGGCCGTCGAGAGGCTCGTGGAGCCGGCCTGAAACGATCATGGCCGGGGCATTGCGACCAACGTGCGAAACAGCGCAATTCTCACCCGGCGCCACCGTCCCCGCGCGGTCATCGCTGGCGATACCGTTCCCATGAGCGGCCGGTGCGTCGTCCGTCGCAGCGCGCTCGTCCAAGCACACACCCTCGCCCCCTCCGGCGAGGTCAGGAGGGACGGCATGACTCAGCCCGAGAACTTCACCGCCGCGCAAGCGTCGGACCCCCAGACCCCCGGCCAGATGCTGGCCGACATCGCCGCCCAGCGTCCGGACCTGCGTCCGGCCGTCGCGGCGAACCCGAGCGCGTACCCCGCACTCCTCGACTGGCTCAAGAGCCTCGGGGAGCCCGCCGTGGACGCCGCGCTCGCTGCTCGCGCCCAGGCGACGCAGGTGCTGCCGGTCCAGCCGGCTGCCCCGGCGACGCCCCCGGCGCCCTCCTGGGCCGGTGGCGCGCCCACCCCCGCCGCCGCGCCGGCCCCCGCGTACACGGCCGCCCCGGCCTACGGTGCCCCGCAGGGGATGCCGCCGCAGGGCATGCCTCCGCAGGGCATGCCTCCGCAGGGCATGCCGCCGGGTGGGATGACCCCCGGGTACGCCGGGACGCCCCCGCAGAAGTCGAACAAGGCGCTGTGGATCGTCCTGATCATCATCGGCGTCGTGCTGCTCCTCGGCGGCCTCACGGTGTTCCTGATCCTCCGGGCGGCCCAGAACGCCGCCGACGACATCGACGACGGCATCAGCGACATCCTGGACGACGTCACCGACGACATCGACGACACCACCGGCGACACCACCGGTGACGACCCGATGAGCTTCGGCGACGACCCGACGCTCGACGCGCTCTACACGGCGTGCGGCGAGGGCGACTGGCAGGCCTGTGACGACCTGTACAACTCGGCCCCGATCGACTCCGAGTACTTCGCGTTCGCCGACACGTGCGGTGGCGTCTGGGACGCCGGCACCACCACGTACTGCGTCGAGGCGATGGCCGAGGGCGACGACTCGGCCGGTCCGGCCGGTGACGGGCCCGCTGAGCAGGCGTACTTCCTCGCACTGACCGAGGCGTGCGCCGCGCAGGAGTGGGCTGCCTGCGACGAGCTCTACTGGCAGAGCCCGGGCGGCTCGACCGAGGAGACGTTCGGCCGCACCTGCGGCGGGGCGACCGACGACGGCTACGGCGACTGCTCCGGCAACCTCGGCGGCACCCCGTACGCGGAGCCCATGGCACGCGGCGACAGCCGCTTCCTGGACATGCTCTGGGACGCCTGCGAGGGCGGCGACACCGCTGCGTGCGAGGCGATGTACTGGAACTCCCCGGTCGACTCGGAGTACGAGGAGTTCGCCGAGACCCGCTACTGAGCGCTGACGCGCTGAGCCACGAGGGCCCCGGGGGGGCGGCCGGGGGGGGGCCCGCCCGCGGGCGACGGCGACCGTAGCGGCCACCTGCCATCCGATGCCGCGCAGATCGTCTTCGAGCAGGCCGCCGTCGTCGAACAGGTGCGGCTGCAGATGGACCAGGGTGCGCG
>JAEZBT010000388.1 GCA_023426865.1 Actinomycetes bacterium | reverse complement strand
AGTTGGGGGTGACTATGGTGTGGGTACCCATAGGGATACAGAGAGCCATGACTATGATGTATCCCAAAGTCAAGGTGAAGACCTGGTCAGAGTACCATGCGTTGATTGCGTCGCTGTTTCCAGCAATGAAACCAAAGTGGGGATAGAGCTCTAAGGCGAAGGATTTGCCAAACATAAAAACGAGAAGTGAATCCATTGACTGGAATTTGTCAGAAATATTTTGGGGGGTAAAAATAATGGTGGGGGGGAAAAAAATATTTTGTGGATTTGTTCGAATTGGATGGATGAAGATTTTGAATGGGATTGATGCAGATTTCGAATGGGAAATATTTTTTTTACCTGAGCTACGATGATGATACTTGCAATGTTGAGAGATTGAAGGCAAATGTTTAATGCGATTTGAAATAAAATGTATGCTTTTCTTCCGAGATAATATTCCACAAGAGTGGTATATTCAATTCTCTTTTCAAAGTTGCTATTTCCAGGTACCATGCGCATCGCCTCTGATGAAATTAGAAATACTGAATTTGTTTGAATTTGTACCGATTAAAAGAGTAGCAGACCAAGAGGAAAGAATCATAAAGAAAAACATAACAATGGTGGTGGGAACCCATCCAGCTAATTTCGAAATGAATTGTTGTGTGATGGCGTGATTTTTGTACCTTGTTGAAAGACAATAGGAATGGCTAATACACCAGGTCCAAAAATTTGGTTGATGATGAAGACGAAACTACCGTAAGTACCGATGTTCTTTTGTCCAACGGCATCATCTTTGGTTGGTTCTTTCTAAAGTTGTGTTAAAATTCTGATTGTTTTATCATCCAAATGAAAATCAGATGAGAAGTAAGAACTGTACATTCAAAGTAATATTGTTTAGTGAAGTGATTGATACTTTTAGGTTGACGAAATTCGACGATGAAAGAAATTTGTACCTTTGTGTGAACTTCGTCATCGTTCAAACTTCCGAGTAAACTAACTCGTTCTTCTGTTCTTGGATCCATAATTATTCAGACAAACTCAACGCAGATCACTTAATTCGATGTTGAGATTATGCCAGATCTACGATTATCTAAGAATAATTGAACGTCGAATAAATCACTAACGTTCTAAAACGCAGAATAATCCAATGCCAAAGTTTTACGGTAACTGTTCGCTTATCAAGTTGAACAACCAAAAAAGGTTGTCATACTGGTGTAATTACTGCCATAATAGTCTACTTGCTTCTTGTAGCTTATTTTCAACATTATAAAAGCTTCCTGTTACTCTCTATTTCATGGTCCTATTCTCTGTGTTTGTGTACCGATTCTAGAAGTAGAAGTAGGAGTGCCTCCCATTGTTTAAAATCAGAATTGAACAAACGCTTAAGCTTGAGTCGGTTAGTAGTTCGTTTTGCGTTCATAAGGAGATACAAGTAACGATATCTGGGAGGAAAAGGAGACGAAGTGACGGACGTAAAATTATTTAGTTGGTAGAGAAAACGATACAAGAGAATTATGACTAACAAAATGATGGTAAGTGAGTTTTCATATAGTCGTTAGTAAATCAGAATACGCATTGAGAACGTTAGAGAATTTCTTCAATGTTCATTTTTATTTGTACGCGGTTAATTTGTAAAACGTTATGTACTCGATCAATTAAAGAATTCATTCATGTGCTTGAAACTCGTTCTTTACTTAAACCAATCATAGTAATATGTTTACGTACCATAGAGAAACTCAATTAACAAAGTTTCTTATTCTTTTATCATCGATCAATCTAGATTGAATTTTTAGATTCTTCTTTTATTTCTTATTTACAATATATTCGAACATTATCTAATAAATTTCAGAACACAGAAACTACTCCAAAACAATGGAAAGAGATCAAGGCAACTCCAGCCTCATTACGTATCTCTAATCCTATTCGTGATATCGTAGATCGTATGCAAGCGTCAAACCCTGATAAAAGCATCATCTCACTTTCTATCGGTATTCCAAATTTAATCCAACATTCTCATTTTTTGAAGGTGATCCAACAGTGTTTGGAAACTTTTCAAACCCAGATACCATGAATGCTGCTTTGGTCGAAAACATTCTATCCAGAAAATATAATGGTTATCCACACTCTGCTGGTTATCCAGGTAATAATTTTTTCGAACAAATCCAAATCAATTTTTCCATCAATTCAATTAACGTCATTTTTAGAAATCCGTAAAACAGTTGCTTCGAGATATAGCTCCCCTGAAGCACCCCTCACTGGCGAAGATGTTATCATTACAAGTGGTGCATCTCACGCTATCGAATTGTGCATATCCGCATTAGCTCATCATGGATCCAACATCTTATGCCCTGCTCCTGGCTTTTCACTATATCAAACCATATGCGAATACAAAAACGTCGACAGCAGATTCTACAGATTACAGGTAATACAAATCCCCCCATCATTTCATTTCATCCAATACGGAAACATTTTTTTTTTAATACTTATTTTTTTTTTCTAGCCTGAAAAGAATTGGGAGATCGATATTGCTCATATGGAATCTCTAATTGATTCAAATACATGCGCCATCTTGATCAACAATCCATCAAACCCTTGCGGTTCTGTCTACTCCAAAGATCATTTGCTAGACATTTTAGCCATCGCCGAAAAACATCAGATTCCAATCATTTCAGATGAGATCTATGGTGAGATGACTTTTGAAGGTAAGAACCTCCCTCCCAAACTCAGAAAAAAATTCCAATTTTAATGAATACCCCCAACTTACCCCTGAAATAGGTCACTCCTTCTATCCATTAGCATCATTGACGAAAGTGGTACCTGTTTTGGCTGTTGGAGGAATAGCGAAACAATTGTTGGTGCCTGGATGGAGAGTAGGATGGGTTCTTATACATGATCGCAACAATATTTTTAGAGAGGTTTGACTTTTGTTGACTTTTGTGCGTTGACTATTGTTGACTTTTTTACCCCCAAATTTTTTGTGACAAATTCAACACAAGGAGAATTTGTTCTATAGTTTGACCATTGTTGACTTTCAATTTTTACCCCCCTGAAATAAGAAAAAAATTTCTCACCTTTTTTTACCC
>JAEZBT010000373.1 GCA_023426865.1 Actinomycetes bacterium | reverse complement strand
CCTCCAGGGCCAGCGTCCGCAGGTCGTCCGCCGAGGCGACCTGACCGGCGTCGTGCGCGACGACGCGCGCCGGGCCGGCCGAGGCCTTCGCGACGACCTCGGGGACCGAGGCGAGCAGCCGCTCCCGCCGGACGCCGGCGAGCTCCTTCTCCGCCTCCTTGAGCCGCGAGAGCAGACCCGCGACGCGCTCGGGGACGTCCTCGGGGCGCGACTTGAGCGCCTCCGTGACGGTCGCCATCAGGGCCCGCTCACGGGCCAGGTGGTGGAACGCCTCGAGCCCGACGAGGGCCTCGACGCGCCGCGAGCCCGACCCCACCGAGGACTCGCCGGTGAGGGCGACCAGCCCGATCTGGCTCGAGTGGTCGACGTGCGTGCCGCCGCAGAGCTCGCGCGACCACGGACCGCCGATCTCGACCACGCGCACGTTCGTGTCGTCGTAGGTCTCCCCGAACAGGGCGATCGCGCCCCAGGCGCGGGCCTCGGACAGCGGCATGTACTGCCACTTCACGCGAAGATCCTCACGGATGGCGCGGTTGGCGACGTCCTCGATCTCGCTGCGCGCCTGGGCCGAGAGCGCCTGGTTCCACGCGAAGTCGAGCCGCAGGTAGCCGGGCTTGTTGTAGGAGCCGGACTGGAGCGCCGTCGGGCCGAGCACCTCGCGCAGCGCCGCGTGCACGACGTGCGTGCCCGAGTGCGCCTGGCGCGCGCCGAGCCGCCACTCCCGGTCGACCTCCGCCGACACCTCCGCGCCCGCGCGCACCTCGCCGTTGGTCACCCGGACCGTGTGCACGATGAGGCCCCTGACGGGCTTCTGGACGTCGAGCACCTCGAGCAGGCCGCCGTCGGCCGTCTCGATGACGCCCGCGTCGGAGTCCTGGCCACCGGACTCGGCGTAGAACGGCGTGCGCTCCAGGACGACGTCGACGACGTCGCCCTCGCCCGCCACGTCGACCAGGTCCTCGCCGCGTACGATGCCGCGCACCGTCGACGCCGTGCTGAGCTCGTGGTACCCGGTGAACTCCGTCGGCCCGGCGTCGGCGAGGCCACGCAGCGCGGTCAGCGCCCGGTGGGCACCCTTCTTCGACTTGGCGTCGGCACGCGCCCGCTCGCGCTGGGCGAGCATGAGGTCGCGGAAGCCTGCCTCGTCCACGCGCAGGCCCTGCTCGGCCGCCATCTCCAGGGTGAGGTCGATCGGGAAGCCGTACGTGTCGTGGAGCTGGAACGCGCGGTCCCCGGGCAGCGTCGTCCCGCCGGCCTTCTTCACGTCCGCGACCGCGACGTCGAGGATCGTGGTGCCCGACACGAGCGTGCGGCGGAACGCCTCCTCCTCCGCGTACGCGATCCGCGAGATCCGGTCGAAGCCGCTGACCAGCTCCGGGTAGGACGCGCCCATCGCGTCGCGCGAGACGGGCAGCAGGTGCGGCAGGGCGGGCTCGTCGACACCCAGCAAGCGCATCGCCCGGACGGAACGGCGCAGCAGGCGGCGCAGGACGTACCCGCGGCCCTCGTTCGACGGCGTGATGCCGTCGCCGATGAGCATGAGGCCCGACCGGACGTGGTCGGCGACCACGCGCATCCGCACGTCGTCGGTGTGGTCCGCGCCGTACCGCTTGCCCGACAACTGCTGGGCCGCGGCGATGACCGGGAAGACCTCGTCGATCTCGTACATGTTGTCGACGCCCTGGAGCAGGTAGGCCACGCGCTCCAGACCCATGCCGGTGTCGATGTTCTTCTGCGAGAGGTCGCCGACGATCGTGAAGTCGTCCTTGGCCCGCACGTCCTCGATCGCGTACTGCATGAAGACGAGGTTCCAGATCTCGAGGAACCGGTCCTCGTCCACGACGGGGCCGCCGTCCGGGCCGTACTGCGGCCCCCGGTCGACGTAGATCTCCGAGCACGGGCCGGCGGGCCCGGGCTGGCCGGTGTGCCAGAAGTTGTCCTTCTTCCCGCGGCGCTGGATGCGCTCGTCGGGCAGGCCGGCGACCTTCTTCCAGAGCGCGGCCGCCTCGTCGTCCTCGTGGTAGACGGTGACCCAGATCTTGTCCGGGTCGAAGCCGTAGCCGCCGTCGCCCGGCGCCCCGGTGACGAGCTCCCACGCGTACTCGATGGCGCCCCGCTTGAAGTAGTCGCCGAACGAGAAGTTGCCGTTCATCTGGAAGAACGTGCCGTGGCGGGTGGTCTTGCCGACCTCCTCGATGTCCTGCGTCCGCACGCACTTCTGGACGGAGGTGGCC
Source organism: Actinomycetes bacterium (assembly GCA_023426865.1). Lineage (GTDB taxonomy): Bacteria > Actinomycetota > Actinomycetes > Actinomycetales > Cellulomonadaceae > Actinotalea. The sequence continues at coordinate 2,554 of JAEZBT010000373.1, read as the reverse complement.
CGCGGCCACGGTGCTGCCTGCTGCCCGAGCATGTACGGGATGAACGGGACCATGCCGGCGATCGTGAACAGCGTCGAGGGGTCCGGCGAGATCAGGGACGCGGAGGGCACCACGGTGTGTCCCCGCTCGGCGAAGAAGTCCAGCCAGCGGCGGCGGATCTCTGCGGTGCGCATGATGTCCTCTCGGGTCCTGCTCGTGGTGGTGCTCGTGGTCGTGCTCGTGGTCGTGCTCGTGGTAGTGCTGACGCGTGCGCCCGGGCCTAGGCCTCGTCGTCGTCGGGGCCCCAGGGGTCGTCGTCCCAGGGATCGGTGATCGTGACGCCGGCCGGCGCGGAGCGCTCGGACCGCCCGGCCCGCGGCCGCAGCTCGGTCCCGCCCTCGGGCTCGACCAGCAGCGCGGTCACGAGCTCGGCCTCGCGCTCGGCGCGAGCGGTGCGGAACACCCCGACGGCGTCCTGCAGCGCCGACGACGCGCGGTGCCCGGCGTGCCCGACCTGCGTCGCGACGGCTTCCGCGACGGCGTCCGGCAGGCGCCGGACCGCGCTCCGGGCCCGCTGGGCGACGACGACGGCCCCGACGGCCCCGACGCCCATCCAGAACAGCCGGCGCATCAGGCCCCGGCCTTCCCGGAGCCCGTGCGGACCTTCTGGGTGAAGCCGGCCAGCGCCGTGCGGACGCCGTAGGAGAACGCGGCGAGGCGGATGAGCGGACGGCCGACGGTCGCCGCGACGAGCGCGGTCAGGGCCGAGGCGTTCTGGGTGATCTCGGCGGCCGCCGTCGTGACAGCGTCGACCTTGGCGAGCTGGGCGTTCGTGCCGGCGATGGTCGCCGCGGTCTCGTCGATCACGGGCAGCGTGTGCTCGGTCACGTCCTTGACCGACTGCGTCGCCGCGTCGAAGACCCTGCCGAGCTTGACCAGCGGCAGCGCGAGGAAGCCGACGAGCGCGAGGAACGCCACCGCCGCGATCAGTCCTGCGACGTCTCCGACCGACATCAGCGTCCCTCCAGATCGTTGGGTCCTGCGCCCCCTGCGGCCCGAGACTACCGATCTCCGGGCGATGCTCCACCTACGCCGACGCCCCGCACCCGGTGGGGGGCGGGGCGTGACGGACGTGGGGCGGTGGGCCGGTCAGCGCGAGTAGAACTCGACGACCAGCTGGACCTCGCAGGTCACCGGGACCTCGGCGCGCAACGGACGACGCGTCAGGACGGCCGACAGCTTCTCGAGCTGCACGTCCAGGTAGCCCGGGACGGCCGGCAGGACGTCGCGGTGGGCGCCGGCGGCGGCGACCTGGAACTGGGCGCTCGTCTGGCTGCGGGGCTTGATCTGCAGCGTCTGGCCCGGCTTCACCTGGAACGAGGGGCGGTCGACGATCTTGCCGTCGACGAGCACGTGCCGGTGCACCACGACCTGGCGCGCCTGGAGCATCGTCCGGGCGAAGCCGGAGCGGAGCACCAGAGCGTCGAGGCGGGTCTCGAGGATCTCGACGAGGCTCTCACCGGTCTGACCCGGGGCCTTCTTGGCGGCCTCGAACGCGCGGGCCATCTGCTTCTCGCGCAGCGCGTACTGCGCACGCAGACGCTGCTTCTCGCGGAGGCGGACGGCGTAGTCGGACTCGGTCCGGCGACGGGCGCGGCCGTGCTCGCCCGGCGGGTAGGGCCGCTTCTCGAAGTGACGGACGGCCTTCGGGGTCAGCGCGATCCCGAGGGCGCGCGAGAGGCGCACCTGGCGGCGCGCACGAGTGACCTTGGTCATGCTCCTGCTTCCTGTTCGACGTGGCACGACCCGCGGCGGGGAGCTCCCGGCGGGTGTGGGACCGACCTTCGGTGGTGCTGGCTGAGGTCCCCAGGTGGCCGCCGACGCACGGCGGCCCGTCATCCGCTGCCGGACAACCTGTCGATCCTACCGCACGACGCGCGGGCCCCTCAGCGGCCGTCCTCGCCGTGCAGGATCTGCCGGATGCGCGCGAGCCGCGCCGCGACCTCCCGCTCCTGACCACGGTCGGACGGCTCGTAGTACCGCGCGTCGACGAGCGTGTCGGGGGCGTACTGCTGGCGCGCCACGGCGTGGGGCTCGTCGTGGGCGTACCGATAGCCCTTCCCGTGGCCGAGCCGCTCAGCGCCCGCGTAGTGGGTGTCCCGCAGGTGGGCCGGGACCGGCCCCGCCCGGCCGGCGCGGACGTCGGCGATCGCCCGGTCGATCGCGACGTATGACGCGTTGGACTTCGGCGCCGTGGCCACGTGCACGACCGCCTCGGCGAGGATGACGCGCGCCTCGGGCATCCCGATGAGCGCGACGGCCTGCGCGGCGGCGACGGCGGTCTGCAGGGCCGTCGGGTCGGCCAGCCCCACCTCTTCAGCGGCCGCGATGACGATCCGCCGGGCGATGAACCGCGGGTCCTCCCCCGCCACGACCATCCGCGCGAGGTAGTGCAGGGCCGCGTCGACGTCGGAGCCGCGCATCGACTTAATGAAAGCGCTCGTCACGTCGTAGTGCTGGTCGCCGGCGCGGTCGTAGCGCACCGCGGCGACGTCGACGGCCCGCTCCATCGTCT
>JAEZBT010000371.1 GCA_023426865.1 Actinomycetes bacterium | reverse complement strand
GTGGGGGGGGGGCGGCGGCCCGCCCCCGGGCGGGGGGCCCGGGCGCCAGGAATACCCTCACCCCATGGCCGAGACCCCGTCCGCCGGCGCGACGACGCGCTTCCCGAAGAAGGTCTACGAGGACGAGCTCTTCCGCCTCCAGGCGCAGCTCGTCGAGATCCAGGAGTGGGTCAGGGCGGAGGGCAAGCGCCTCGTCGTGATCTTCGAGGGTCGCGACGCGGCCGGGAAGGGCTCGACCATCAAGCGGGTCACGCAGTACCTCAACCCGCGCGTCGCGCGCATCGTCGCTCTGCCCACCCCCACGGAGCGCGAGCGCACCCAGTGGTACTTCCAGCGCTACATCGCCCACCTGCCGGCGGCCGGCGAGATCGTCCTGTTCGACCGGTCCTGGTACAACCGCGCGGGCGTCGAGCGGGTGATGGGTTACTGCTCGAACGACGAGTACCACCGCTTCCTGCACCAGTGCCCGATCTTCGAGCGGATGCTCGTCGAGGACGGGATCCTGCTGCGCAAGTACTGGTTCTCGGTGTCCGACGCCGAGCAGGAGGCCCGATTCCGCTCGCGCATGACCGACCCGATGCGCCGCTGGAAGCTGTCGACGACGGACCTCGAGTCGATCTCCCGCTGGGAGGAGTACTCCCGCGCCAAGGACCAGATGCTCATCCACACGGACATCCCCGAGGCGCCGTGGTGGGTCGTCGAGTCCGACAACAAGCGCCGGTCGCGGCTCGACATGATCCACCATCTCGTCTCCAGCCTCGACTACCGCGAGGTGGACCGCGAGGAGATCGTGCTGCCGCCCCGGCCGCCGTCGACCGGGTACGTCCGCCCGCCGCGCGACTCCCAGCGCTACGTGCCCGACTACGCGTCGACGCTGCTCACCCGGGAGACCGACGGCGCACGCGAAGACGCGGATTGACACCGGGGACGACGTCGGAGTCCGTACCCTCACCGGGGACGACGTCGCCGCGGCGGCCGTCGAGCCACTCGTGTCCGTGGACTGCGAGACGCACAACCTCGATGCCTTAGGGTTCTGGACGCGCCATTTCACGCCCGTGACCTGGGGCTTCGAGCGCCGGGTCTAGGCCGCCCGTGCCGTCCGGGCGCGCGAGGGCCGAGGATGGCGGCATGACCGACCCAGCCACCACCAGTCGCATGACCGTCGCCGTCACCGGCGCGTACGGCAAGGCGGGCCGCGCCGTCGTCGCGGACCTGCTCGCCCACGGCTACGACGTCCGGGCCACGGACCTCGCCGGCCCGCCCGGCGAGGACGCGGGGCTCGGCGTCGGGCTGCTGCACGCGGACCTGACCGACTACGGGCAGGCGGTCGAGGCCCTGGCCGGGGCGGACGCCGTCGTGCACCTGGGGAACATCCCCGCGCCGGGGCGCGCGCCGGGCCCGCAGACGCTCGCGGTGAACACGGTGGCGAACCAGAACGTGTTCCTCGCGGCCGCCCGGCTGGGGCTGCGGCGTGTGGTCTGGGCGTCGAGCGAGACGACGCTCGGGCTGCCGTTCGACACCCCGCCGCGCTACGCGCCCGTCGACGAGGCACACTTCCCCCTGCCCACCACGGAGTACGCGCTGTCGAAGGTGCTGGGCGAGGTCGCGGCGGAGCACGTGTCGGCGTGGTCGGGGATCCCTTTCGTCGGGCTGCGGATCTCGAACATCCACCGGCCCGAGGACTACGCCGCCGTACCCGGGTACTGGGCCGACCCGCACGCGCGGAAGTGGAACCTCTGGGGGTATGTCGACGTGCGCGACGTCGCCCAGGCGTGCCGCCTGAGCCTTGAGCGCGCGACGACAGGCTCGCGCAACGTCATCGTGGCGGCCGCGGACACGATCATGCGAACGCCGTCACGCGAGCTGCTCGCCGCGGTGTTCCCGGAGGTCGAGCTCACGCGCGACATCGGCGAGCACGAGACCCTGCTCGCCATCGACGGCGCCCGCGAGCTGCTGGGCTACGAGCCACGGCACTCCTGGCGCGACCACGTGGGGTGACCCACCCGCCCCGAGCACCGATGAAGGGTTCCTACCGGTATCCGGCAGGAACCCTTCATCGCAGCCGACGCCCTCGAGACGTCGCAGGGTGACGTGCGTCAGCGGGCGCGGTTCTTCCCGGGGCGCTCGGCCTTCTCCGGGCGCGGCGCCGTGCCGGCCGCGCGGGCCCGGCGCTGGTACTCGCGCGCCTCGGCCTGACGCTCCCCCTCGACGCCCGACGCGATGAGCGCGCGCACGTGCTCGGGGCCGTAGCCGAAGGCGTCGACGAGGTCCTGCGCGTGCGGCCGCAGCCGGGTGAGCAGCCGGTCGAGGTAGGACGTGACGGTCCGCGCCCGCGCCGCCGAGAGCCGGCCGTGGATGAGGTACCACGCCAGGTTCCGCTCGATGACCGACAAGCCGTAGAGGTCCCGCAGCCAGGTGAGCACCCGGCGCGTGCCCGGGTCCGTGACCTTGGCGAGCCCCGCGGTGAACGCCTCCCACAGCAGCAGCTCGGCGTGTGCGCGGGCCGCCTCGACGAGCGCGTGCTGCTGGGCGTTGAAGCGCCGGGCAGCCTCGTCCTTGGGCGCCTTCATGGCGGGCCGCAGCGCGGTGCCGATCTCGGCGATCATCGTCTCGACGCGGTCGGTGAGCAGCTCGCGCTGGCTCTCGGTGTCGCGCAGCTGGCCGACGGACCGGCGCACGTCGCCGCCGTCGGACAGCACCTGGACCACGCGGGCGAGCGGCGTCCGGTGCATGGCAGCGTCGGCGGCCCGGCCCGCCACGTACTTGGCGAGGCCAGTCGCGTCGATCCCGGCGAACTCCTTGGACCAGTCCGCGAGCAGTCGCTTCGCGACCAGTTGGAGCAGCACCGTGTTGTCGCCCTCGAACGTGACGTACACGTCGAGGTCCGCCCGCAGCGACACGAGCCGGTTCTCGGTGAGGAAGCCCGCCCCGCCGCACGCCTCGCGCGCGGCCTGGAGCGTGTCGAGGGCGTGCCACGTCGAGGTCGGCTTGAGCGCGGCGGCGATGGTCTCGAGGTCCTGGCGGTCGTCGTCGGTGTCGTGCGCGCCCGAGAAGACGCCGTCGAACGCCTCGAGCATCCGCTCGTGCGCGAAGACGTGGGCGTACGTCTGGGCCAGGCGCGGCAGGAGCCGGCGCTGGTGCTCGGCGTAGTCGAGGAGCACGACCTCGTCGTGCGGCGACGCCGCGGTGAACTGGCGCCTCTGGTTGCCGTACGTGACCGCCGTGATGAGCCCGAGCTTCGCGGCGTTGATCGCGGCGCCGTCGAGCGACACGCGGCCCTGGACGAGCGTGCCGAGCATCGTGAAGAAGCGCCGGCCGGGGCTCGCGATGGGCGAGGAGTACGTGCCGTCGGCGGCGACGTCGCCGTACCGGTTGAGCAGGTCGCGCCGGGGCACCCGCACGTGGTCGAACCACAGGCGACCGTTGTCGATGCCGTTCAGCCCGCCCTTGAGGCCGTCGTCCTCGCCGCCGATGCCGGGCAGGAACTCCCCGGTCTCCGGGTTGCGGATCGGCACGTAGAACGCATGCACGCCGTACCCGACGCCGCCTGAGATGAGCTGCGCGAACACCACGGCGGCCGTCCCGTGCAGCGCCGCGTTGCCCAGGTAGTCCTTCCACGCCTGACGGTGCGGCGTGTGGATGACGAACTCCTCCGTCGCCGGGTCGTACGTCGCGGTCGTGCCCAGGCTCGCGACGTCGGAGCCGTGCCCGGCCTCCGTCATCGCGAAGGCGCCCGGGACGGAGAGGTCCATCGCCGCCGGCAGCAGGCGCCGGTGGTGGTCCTCGGTGCCCAGGTGCAGGATCGCCGACGCGAACAGGCCCCACTGCACGCCGGCCTTGATCTGCAGCGACGGGTCGGCGACCAGCACCTCCTCGAACCGCGCGAGGGCCGCGCCGTGGTCGTCATTGCCCCCGAGCTCGGTCGGGAACGCCCGCAGGACGTCGCCCTCGACGGCGAGGATCCGCAGCTGCTCGAGGACCTTCGCGCGGTGCTCGGGCGAGCTCAGGCCCTCGACGCGGTGCAGCCGCGGGTCGGCCAGGAAGGCCCGCGCGTCGCGCCGGACGTCGCGCCACCGACCCAGGAGCACGTGCTCCAGGTGGGCGACGTCCACTGCCGGTTCCGGTCCGGTCCGGGCGACCCCCGTCGGGCGCCGTTCGCTGAGCACGGTCATCTCCGCTCCTCCTCGTCGAGGTCGGTCTGGGTGAGGTCAGGTGAACGAGTCCGGCCGCGTCCGGGCGAGCCCGCTCACGGGACCCGTCCACAGCCAGGACGTGACGCGTTCGGTGAGCTCCTCGCGGCTGGGCGCGTCAGGGTCGGTGCGGTGGGTGAGCCACCACTCGCCGACGCCGCGGACGAAGCCCACGGCCCCGGCCGCCCACACGTCCGCGAAGCCCGCCGGCCCCTCGGCCGCCGCCACCCGGGCGAACGGCCGGGCGATGAGCCCGGCGACCTGGTCCAGGAAGTGCCCGAGCGGCACCGAGGCGTCCTCGCTGACCGGACGGGTCACGAACCAGTAGACGTTCGGCGAGGCCTCGGCCATCTCGAGGTAGACGTCGATGACGCCGCGCAGCGCCTCGCGCGGCGTCTCCGCGAGCCGGGCCGCCTCGTCCATGGCGGTGTGCATCTGCGCGACGACCGCCTCGCCGACGGCGCGCTGGAGCCCGGGCTTGTCGACGAAGTACCGGTAGACGATCGACTTGGACGTGCCGGCGGTCGTCGCGATCTCGTCCATCGACACGTCCGGCCCGTGCCGGTGCACGGCCCGACGCGCGGCGTGGACGAGCTCGGTGCGCC
>JAEZBT010000366.1 GCA_023426865.1 Actinomycetes bacterium | reverse complement strand
GTGCGGGCGTCGTGCCAAGCGATCTCGAAGCTTCGAGCGTATCGATCGAACTGGAACCCGCCGGGGCTGCGTCGCACGTGCAGCACCGGCGCCTGCGCGGCCGGAGTGCCGAGGATGTGGTGGTTGGCCAGCAGGTCCGTGTCGGAGATGTAGAGCGATGCGTAGAGCGTGGTCGCGTGGAGGCGCACCTCGATGCCCGGGTGGCCGATCAGCGGTTCGATGATGCGCAGGCTGTTCCGCACCCGCGCGGCCATGTCGATCCCCTCCTCCTCTCCCCGCCTCGCGACGACGGGGGAGTCCGGGTCACCGAGCGCCAGGCGTATCCGCACCCCCTCGCTCGCTCGGACGCGGAGGCAGTCGAGCACTCCGGGGTCGGCCTCGAACCACGGCAAGCCGGCGTAGACCAGGACGCTGAACGACGTCGTCGGGCCCCTGACGAGGTCCGTCCACAGGTGGTGGGGCACGAGGCCGCGGTGCGCATAGAGGTGACTCTCCTGTGGCCTTGGCGACTGTGTCGGCAGGTCGGCCGGGCTCTGCCAGAGGTAGGACGGCTCCACCTTGAGGACTTTCGCGACGGCCCACTGGTTGTACGCGCGCGGGATGCGGCCGTCGCGGATCCACCGCTCGACGGTCTTCGCGTCGACCTGTGCCGCCTCGCCCAGCGTGGCGGGGTTGAGGCCGACGGCGTGCATCGCCGTCTCGAGCTGGACGTTCTTCATGGCCGTACCTCCCTCCCGGCGGCGGGACGTCCGGTGCTCGCCGGGACGTCCCGAAGCGTCCCGAGGTGACCTGCCGCCGTCCTGTGCGCCCGGCTTCCGATGGATGTCATGCGATGCCTCTCGGAAGTCCCCGACACCATGTCCACCGCGCTCATCGCCCCTGCCTCCTCGCGCTCCGGCGAAGTCGACGTCCTCGACGTCGACACCAACGAGGGCTTGCGCGCCGCGCTCCGCGAGGTGGGCACCCATGGCTGGGAAGGCGCCGCCGGGCGAGCGGTGATGCGAGCGCTCACCAAGAGGTGTGCCAAATGGGGGACCAACATGGCGCACAAGGACTGGGCCGGCGGTGAGACCGACCCCGGCGACGTCCTCACGCTCGCCTGGATCACCCTCGACAGGTTCGCGCGCAACGTCGCGGCGGCAGAGGCGCCGTGGGCCTACCTGTGGACGGCGGTGGGCCGCGCGATGGCTGTGGAGGGCGCGGCGGCGGCGATGCTCAGTGCTCGTGCGGTCCGGCGTCCCCGCAGCGAGTGGCCCGTCGGCGTGAACCGCCTGGGCGCTGACGACGAGTGCCTCGCGACCTGCGCCGGGCTGGACGGGACCGCTTCAGATGCGGCCGGACGCGGCCGGTCTCCTGCCCTGAGGGCGCTCGTTCGACACCTCGCCGGCACCGACCGCGCCGAGGCCGACTTCTGGGCCGACGCCGTCGATCGCGCGCTCGACGTCATGGCCGGCGCGCGGCGGTCGTACGAGGAGGTCACCCTTCGACGGGACCTGTACCTGCGCGACGTCCTGCAGCTGACCGGGGCGGAGCTCGCGGCCCTGGCCGCCCTGCTCATCGGTCCGCGGCGCGGGGACCGCGCGGCGCAGTCGCTGCTTCTCGCCCTGCACCGCGACCCCACTGCTCGCCCCGCCGACGTCGTCGGTGCCGTCGACCGGATCGCCTTCCTGACGTCGCGACGGCACGCCGCAGCCGGTGCCCTGGCTGACGCGGCGGCTGCCTGACAACTCCGGGCGCCCGGCGTGCGCACAGGGAGGCGTCCCTGAGGCACACGTCCAGCGGGAGGTCAGGATGAAGAAGGCGCTCGGGATCGCAGCTGCCATTGGCGCACTCCTCGTGGTCGTCGTGACCGCCTGGACGATGCGCGGCACGCGCGAGCCGAGCGCGGCGCCGTCGTCCGATCCCCCGAGCGCCACTGCCCCGGCGGGCCGGAACTCCGAGCGCACTCCGCCCGCCGACGCGCCCCGCGGGGCGATGTCCTTGCCGCACACAGACGAGCCCGACGCCTACGCGACGGCCGTCGCCGAGACGCTGTTCGCGGTCGACACCCGGAGCCTCGACCCAGCGGACTACCAGGACATCCTCCTTGCCGACGCCGACCCAGGGCTCAGCGAGACCGGCCGCGCCGACCTCGAGGCACTGGTCGCCGCCCGCATCCCCGCCGACGATCTGTGGCAGCGCATGCGCGCCAACGAGCAGCGGTCGACGTTCGAGGCGAGTGACGTCTGGGAGCCTGGCTCCTGGGCACAGGTGGTCACGAGCGGTCAGGCCGAGCCGGGCTGGGCGATGCGGAACGTCACGGGCATCGAGACGACGACGTACGTCGAGGGCGGCGTGGAGAAGACCGCCTCCCGCGAGCGGACGGTCACCATCGGCATGCGCTGCCCGGCCGACGGCGCCGACGTCGACCGCTGCCACCTGGTCCTCGTCGGCGCGACGGTCGTGCCCTGATGCTCGCGAAGGTCGGCGCCGCCGTCGTCGCGGGCGTCCTCGTCCTCACCGGTGCGCTGGCGAGTCTGGCCGGCTCCCTCCAGTCGGAGAGTGGCTGCGCTGTCGCCGCTGGGCCGGTCGTGGATCTCGACGACGAGCAGGCGGCGTCCGCGCGTGTGATCGTCGCCGTCGGCCAGCAGCGGGACGTGCCGCTGCGCGGGCTCCTGATCGCGTTGATGACCGCGATGCAGGAGTCGGGCCTGCGCAACCTCGACTACGGCGACCGCGACTCGCTCGGGCTGTTCCAGCAGCGCCCGTCGATGGGCTGGGGGACGCCGGAGCAGGTACGCGAGCCGGCGTACGCGGCCGCGGCCTTCTTCGGCGGTCCGTCGTCGCCGACCGGCAACCGTGGCTTGCTCGACGTCGACGGGTGGGAGGCGATGGCGCTCACCGAGGCGGCTCAGGCCGTGCAGCGGTCGGCGTTCCCGGACGCCTACGCCAAGTGGGAGTCCGGCGCTCGCACGTGGCTGGCGGACATCCTCGACGACCCCGCGGCAGCGGCATCGGCGGGGTGCGCGGCGGCGTCGGAGTCCGCGCGCGTCGCGATCGCGGCCGCCGAGCAATGGCTCGGCACGCCATACGCTTGGGGTGGTGGCGACCTGAACGGCCCGACGCTCGGCTTCGGCTCGGGCGCCGGCACGGTCGGCTTCGACTGCTCGGGCCTCACGCGCTACGCCTGGGCGCAGGCGGGCGTCCTGCTTCCGAGGACGTCACGGGACCAGTGGAACGCGCCGGGCGTCCGCGTGACGACGATGGCGCAGCTCCAGCCGGGTGACCTCGTGTTCTTCGCGGACGACCTTGGCGACCCCTCGACGATCTTCCACGTGGCGATGTCGCTGGGCGGCGACGCGATGATCGAGGCGCCGCAGACCGGCGACGTCGTCAAGATCGAGCACCGGGTGTCGCAGAGCACGTACTGGGCGCCGAAGTTCATCGGCGGGCTGCGGCTCTCTGGAAGCTCCTGAGTCCATCAAATCGACACGGGGAGTGCCTCGGACGCAAGCTCTACGAGACAGTCTCCCCGAGCGTCTCAAGTGTCGGCTGGGAGTCGTTCAGCCCTCAGCGAGCCGAAGCGGCTCGTCCGTCAGTGCCCAGGCGATCCAGTCCTCGTACGTCCGAGTGTCGGTGATCTGAAGCACTCGTGGCGTGGCCCCAGCGATCCCGCGGAACACGAAGTTCCAGTCCGACTCTTGCCCCGAGAGCAGTTGGTAGTTGCATTCGGGGTTCCCGGGGATGCGGTAGGTCTCGAAGACCGGCGCGAGCTCGCGTTGCTCGGTGTCGAACACCTGCAGGTACCAGGTCAGCACACCCGCGCACGACAGGTCCACGGTGCCGTTCGAGTTGTTGACGAAGTGCGCGTGGAAGACGACGAGCTGCTCGCCTTCCGCAGCGGTGATCGGGACACCGTCCGTGGTAGCGACTTCCTGAACAACCTCAATCGACTTCAGAGTGAGGACTCCGCCGGCGAACTCCTCGGCGGTCTCGCCCAGCATGTATGTCCCTGGCACCCGCGTCGGGGTAGGCGTAGGCGTCGGCGTCGGAGTGGACTCCGTCGTCGGTTCTGCGGTGGCGGTACGCGTCTCCGAGCCCTCGGTGGTGTCCTCCGAAGTACCGCTCGGCTCCTGCGCTCCGCACGCCGACAGAGCCAGTACCGCCGCGAGTGCCGCAACGGACAGAGCGCTTCGCATCGCACACCCCCGACCTTGACGCGGCGATCGCAGTTGTCGCCCGCACCATGCACCCTCCCATAGGGCGCAGACAGTGATCAGGCCCAACCGGGTGGTTGCAGCCCTTCGTCCGATCGGGCTCGGTGCGGCTGCCGGGGCGCGCTGGTGCTGCGCGGCGGAGGGGTCCGTCCCCATCCGCGCTCATGGACCGATCTCGGCGACGGCCAAGCGTGCGCAGTCCTCTGGCTCCCACGGAGCGAGCCGCCCTCGCGCGGACCCTTGGTCACCCGGAGCCCACCATGTTCGCGAAGCCCTCCGCCCTCGCCGCCCTCCTGCCGTTCGACGACCCCGGCATCTCGTCCAACACCTCGGGCCTGCCCGGCCTCGCGCAGCTCCGGGAGATCGTCGGCGCGCTCCTGACGTTCGGACTCGTGGCCTGCGTCGCGGCACTCGTCGTGTCGTCCGTGGTGTGGGGCTTCGGCTCCAACTCCGGCAACCCGCACCTGGCCGGCCGCGGCAAGACGGGCGTGGTCGTCGCGGCCGGGGCGGCGCTGCTCATCGGGGCGGCGAACGCGATCGTGACCTTCTTCTCCAACACCGGCTCGCTGGTCTGACCCGGCTCGCGTACGAGCGGAGCCGAGCTCATGGACATGTGCGACCTGCTGCCCATCTCGCCCGCGTGCCTCGCCTCCGACGCCGTGTCCGGCGTGGGGAGCTTCGCGGCGGGCGGGATCCTCGACTCGATCGGAGGCGCGTTCGCGTCCGCCGCCGAGAGCGTCATGGACGCCGTCTTCGACGCCATCTCGACGACGACCACCGTCGACCTCACCGCCGACTACGTGAGCCGCAACGCCGCGGCCCTCGGCTCGGTCGCGCTCGTCGTGATCGTCGGCCTCTTCGTCGTCCAGGTCATCGCGGCCGCCATCCGTCGCGAGCCCGGCGGCCTGGCGCGCGCAGTTACCGGCGCGGGCGCCGCGACCCTCGGGACCGCAGCGGCGGCCGCCGTCGTGCAGGCGTTGCTCATCGCCGTCGACGGCATCTGTGACGGGATCGCGGGCCTGGCCGGCACGTCCATCCAGGATGCGGCCCGCGGCCTGATCGACGCCGCCCTCCTCGCGGAGGTGGCCTCCGCTGGCACAGGCGGAGCCGGCGGCGCCCTGCTCATCGTCTTCGGCCTGCTGTTCATCCTGGGCGCCGCGCTCACGCTCGGCACGCTGCTGGTGCGTCAGGCGCTGATCGTCATCGCCGTGGTGGTCGCACCCCTCGCCCTGGCCGGCGGCGCAGCCCGGATCACGTCGGGCTGGGTGATTCGCTGGGTTCAGGTCACCCTCGCGCTGATCCTGTCGAAGCTCGCCATCGTGATCGTCCTGGTGGTCGCGGTGGGGATGGTCGGCGGGGCGACGGGCATCGGCGCCCTGCTCTCGGGACTGATCCTGCTGCTCCTGGCCTCGCTGGCGCCGTGGGCGTGCTTCAAGATCCTCGACTTCGCCGGAACGCACGTCGCCGGGGAGTGGCACCGGTCGACCAATGGTTCGGCCATGGCCGTCGCGAACCAGGGGCGCGTCAGCGTCCAGTCGGTGATGCGGTCGGTCACCGCCGTCGTCGGCGGAGCCAGCGCAGGGCCGGCCGGCGCGGCCGCTGGAGGCGCCGCAGCGGCCGGGTCGACCCGGTCCAGCACGCCGCCGATCCCCGTCCTCAGCCACGCCTGGTCCCCGCCGACGGCGTCCCCACCGGCCGCTGGTGAACCCGCCCCCGCACCGCCGAGTCCTGGAGGGTCCGCATGACGATCACCGCGGCACGACCGCACACCCACGGCGCCACCGCAGGTCTGGGAACCGTTCGCTTCGGGCGCCGGTCCACCCGCGGCGTCCTCCTCGGGCTCTCGGGGCCGCGCCTTGTTTGCCTGGCGGTCGCCCTGCTCATCGTCGTTCCGGCGGTGTACGCCGCGGGCATCCCGGGCGTCATCGTGACTGCGCCCGCGTGGGGTATCGCGATCGCCGCGGCGTCGGTGTCGGTCGCCGGCCGGCACACCGCGGAGTGGGTGCCGGTGTACGGGCACTGGCTGCTGCGCCGCGCGCTGCACCAGAACGTCTACGGCGTGCGGGTCCTCGTGCCACGCCCCGCTGGCACGCTCGCCCTGCCCGGCGATGCCGCCCGCCTGCGCCTGCACCACGACGAGCTCACGGGCGCGGCGATGATCCACGACCCGCACGCCAACACCCTCACGGCCGTCGCCAAGGTGCGGCACCCGTCGTTCGTCCTCCAGTCGCCCAGCGACCAGGAGCGGCGCGTCGCGGGCTGGGGTCGCGCATTGGCCACCGCGTGCGCGTCGGGCCGGATCGCCAGGGTGCAGGTGCTCGAGCGGACCCTGCCCGACTCCGGCGCGGGCGTGCGCAACCATTGGGCGGCGCACGGGATCCCCGGCGACTCCTGGGCCTCCCGCCAGTACCGCGAGCTCCTCGAGCAGGCCGCGCCCGCAACCGAACGTCACGAGACGACGATCAGCATCAGCCTCGACATGACGCGCGCTCGCCGGGCCGTGCGGGCCGAGGGTGGCGGCGTCGGGGGAGCGGCCGCGGTGCTGCGGCGAGAGCTAGCGGCCGTCGTCGCTGCCCTGCGCGCCGTCGAGATCACCGTCGAGGGCTGGGTCGATCCGGAGGACCTGTCGGTCATGCTCCGCCTCGCCTACGACCCCGAGGCTGCCCGCCGCCTCGACCGCGCCGGCATCGGGCGAAGCGTGGCTACGGCCGGACCGGTGACCGTTCACGAGCACCTGGACCACCTGCGCACCGACTCCGGCGTGCACGCCGTCTACTGGATCAGCGAGTGGCCTCGCTCCGAGGTCTACCCCGGCTTCCTCTCGACGATCCTCCTGGCCGCGGGCGTCCGCCGGGCCACCTCGATCGTCGCCCAGCCGCTGACCACCACCGAGGCCATGCGCGCCGTCCGGAAGGAGCGCGTCGAGTACCAGACGGACGCCGCGCACCGCGCCCGCATCGGGCAGATCACGGACGCCGGAGCCGAGCAGGAGTGGGCCGACGTCACCCAGCGCGAGCGGGACCTCATCGCCGGGCACGGCGACCTGCGCTTCGCGGGCTTCGTCGTCGTGACCGCGCCGGACCTCGACGCCCTGCAGGCCGCCCGCTCCGCGATCGAGCAGGCCGCCGTCCAGGCCGGGTGCGAGA
>JAEZBT010000357.1 GCA_023426865.1 Actinomycetes bacterium | reverse complement strand
CCCCGACGAGGAGCCGTCCCTGCGGCCGCTCGACGACGGCGGCCACCTCGGCCGGGCCGACGACGCGCGGCAGCGCCGGCACGTGCCCGAGCGCGCGCTCGAGCAGGTCGAGGCGGTAGTCCTCGGTGAACGGCGACCAGTAGCCGGTGCCGGACACGTCGGAGCGGTCGGTGGTCAGCGCCGAGAAGTCGGCGTTGCCCGGGCCGTAGCCCGCCAGGCGCCACGTCAGCCAGTCGTGCGGGAGGCAGACGGCCGCGACGCGGGCCGCGTTCTCCGGCTCGTTGTCGCGCAGCCAGCGCAGCTTCGTCACGGTGAGCGAGGCGACGGGCACCGAGCCGATGGCCTCGGCCCAGGCGGCGCCGCCGGCCGCGAGGTCGCCCTCGCCGAGCTCGCGGATGAGGTCCACGGCGGCGTCGGCGGAGCGGGTGTCGTTCCACAGGAGGGCGTCGCGCACGACGTTGCCGTCGGCGTCGAGCGCCACCATGCCGTGCTGCTGGCCGCCGACCGCGACCGCGGCGACGTCGTCCAGGCCGCCGGCCGCGGCGAGCGCCGTGGTCAGGGCGTCCCACCAGTGCCGGGGGTCGACGGCGGTGCCGTCCGGGTGAGTGGCGCGCCCGGTGCGGACGAGGGCGCCGGTCTCGGCGTCCCGGATCACGACCTTGCACGACTGGGTGGAGGAGTCCACCCCTGCCACGAGCGTCATGAGAGCTCCTTGTCTCCAGGCTGCCGAGTCCCGGGCGCCCCGGCGGGGGCCCCCCCCCCCCCCCCCGGGACCGGGTCCAGTCAGGTCAGCGCGCGCCGATGGCGTGCTCGAGGGCCAGCTGGTTCAGCCGCACGAAGTGGTACTCGCGGGCGCCGAGCGCGTCGACGTCCACGTCCTCGTAAGCAGCGCGGTTCGCGAGGAAGGACTCGAGCGTCTCGCCCTCGTCCAGCGTCGGCTTGGCCAGGTCGAAGACGCCGGCGGCCTCGAGGGTCTCCTGGACCTCGGGGTCGGCGCGGAAGGCCTGGGCCCGCTCCTTGAGCAGGATGTAGGTCGCCATGTTGGCCGCGGCCGACTCCCACACGCCCTCGACGCCCTCGGTGCGCGACGGCTTGTAGTCGAAGTGGACGGGGCCGGTGTACGTCGGGCCGCCGCTCGGGAAGCCGTTCTCGAGCAGGTCGACGGTCGCGAACGCGGAGAACAGGTCGCCGTGGCCGAAGACGAGGTCCTGGTCGTACTTGATCGAGCGCTGGCCGTTGAGGTCGATGTGGAAGAGCTTCTCGCACCACAGCGCCTGCGCCAGGCCGGTCGTGTAGTTCAGGCCCGCCATCTGCTCGTGGCCGACCTCGGGGTTCAGGCCGACGATGTCGGCGTTCTCGAGGCGGTCGATGAGCGCGAGCGCGTGGCCGATCGTCGGCAGGAGGATGTCGCCCCGGGGCTCGTTAGGCTTCGGCTCGAGCGCGATCTTGAGGTCGTAGCCCTTGGACTTGATGTAGCCGGCGACGGTGTCGATGCCCTCGGCGTAGCGCTGGTGCGCGGCCCACAGGTCCTTCGAGGCGTCGTACTCGGCGCCCTCGCGGCCACCCCACATGACGAACGTCTTGGCGTCGAGCTCGGCGGCCAGGTCGACATTGCGGAGGATCTTGCGCAGCCCGTAGCGGCGGACGGTGCGGTCGTTCGAGGTGAACGCGCCGTCCTTGAACATCGGGTGCGTGAAGGTGTTGGTGGTGACCATCTCCACCTTGATGCCGGTCTCGGCCAGCGCGCCCTTGAAGCGGGCGAGGATGCGGTCGCGCTCGGCGGCGTCGGAGCCGAAGGGCACCACGTCGTCGTCGTGGAAGGTCACGAACGAGGCGCCGAGCTCGGCGAGCTTGTGGACCGACACGACCGGGTCGAGGTCGGGGCGGGTGGCCTCGCCGAACTGGTCACGGGCGGCCCAGCCGACCGTCCACAGACCGAACGAGAACTTGTCCTCGGGGGTGGGCTTGCGAACCATCTGACGTCTCCTCGTCGAGAACCGTGGGGCCGGTCGCTCGCCGGCCTCCGCGTGGCCTGCTGGGAACGGTCGGCCACGGAGAAATTTGTTGACTGGATGAACTTATCCCTCGAAACCCTGTAGGGTCAAGGCATGCCTGGGCCCAGGAGCGCCGCGAGCGGGGGGCGAGCCGCGCGTCAGGAGACGCTGCGCCACCACAACCTCGCGCTGACGCTGCGCCATGTGCTCGACGCCCCCACGCCAGTCTCGCGCGCCGACATCGCGGCCGCTACAGGGTTGACCCGCGCGACCGTCTCCGCGCTCGTGGACCGGCTCCTCGCCGCACGCCTCGTGGCCGAGCTCGAGCCCGTCACCCCACAGCGCGCGGGCCGGCCCGCCGTGCCGCTCGCGCCCGCCAAGGGCACCGTCGCCGCCGTCGGCATGGAGGTGAACGTCGACTACCTCGGCGTGCGCGCCGTCGACCTCGGCGGGCGGGTGCTCCAGCAGCGAGTCGAGATCGGTGACTTCCGCGGCAGCGACCCCGAGGACGTGCTCGGGCGCCTCGCCGCCCTCGCCGGCTCGGTGCTCGCCGTGCTCTCGGCCGACGGTGTGGTCATCGTCGGCACGGCGCTCGCGCTGCCCGGCCTCGTCGACAGCGTGACGGGACCGCTGCGCCTGGCGCCGAACCTGGGCTGGCGGGACGTCGACGTGGTCGGGGTGATGGCCGCGCACCCGGTGCTGGCGGGGATGCCGCCCCGCCTGGCGAACGAGGCGAACCTCGCGGCCCGTGCGGAGGCGCGGGTGCGCCGCGGCGACCCGAGCAGCTTCGTCTACGTGTCGGGCGAGGTCGGCATCGGTGCCGCGTTCGTGCTCGACGGTCGCATCTTCGGCGGACGGCACGGCTGGAGCGGCGAGATCGGGCACACCGCGCTGGGCACGACGGGGCCGTTCGACCAGGGCGGCACGCTGGAGTCGTACGCGGGCCAGGACGCGATCGTCGCGGCCTCGGGCCTGCCGCGCGAGTGCCCGGTGGCGGACGTCGTCGCCGCCGCGGAAGCGGGGGAGCCGCGCGTGCTGGAGGCCCTCGGGCGCGCGGGCTCGGCGCTCGGGGTGGCGCTGGCGAACGTCGTGCACGTGGTCGACCTCGAGCACGTGGTGCTGGGCGGTATCTACGCCGACCTGGCGCCGTACCTGCGCACGGCGGTCCTGTCGCAGCTCGAGCGGCGCGTCATCACGGCCCCGTGGGCCGCCGTCGACGTGAGCGTGGCGCGGGCCGGCAAGTACCCGGCCATGACGGGCGGCGCGCTCGAGGTGCTGCAGGCGCTGGTGGAGGAGCCGGCGGCCTGGGTCCCGGCCTGACGGGGGCGTCCGGAGGGCCGCGATCACCCGCCGCGTGGCTGGACGGAGGGCGCCCCGGGCGGATATGTTCAGCGCAGCAACAAATCTCAGCCGAGCGTTCGTTGCTTCCGACGCCGGCACCTTCGCGCCCGGCCTTCGCTCGGACCCGGGCACCGTAGGTGCCGGCGTCGAACTCTCTCCGCCGATGCTCGAGCGGCTCCGGAG
>JAEZBT010000328.1 GCA_023426865.1 Actinomycetes bacterium | reverse complement strand
GGAGCAGCCGGTCCGCGCGGCGGGCACCGCCGCCGTCGCGGCCGCGCCGCTGGCGACCGCGGTCGATAGCACGATCACGTTCACGGGCCACGGGTGGGGCCACGGTCGCGGGATGGGCCAGTACGGGGCCCTGGGCTACGCGGTCGACCACGGCGCGAACTACCGCGACATCCTCGCGCACTACTACGGCGGCACGACGGTGGGCGACGTCGGCAACCCCAGCATCGACGTCGAGCTCGTCGCCCGCAGCCAGAGCAACTGGGCCCTCGTCGCGGGCAACGGCCTGCGGGCGAACGGCAACGACATCCCCGGGGCCGGCCTCGACGTCGTCCAGGTGGTGCGCAGCGGGTCGACGTACACGCTGCTGCGGGGCAGCGGCTGCGAGGCCACCTCGTGGACGAACGTCGGGACGTACCCGACCTCCGTCGAGTTCACCGTGCCGACGCAGTCGGGGTACGAGAACCTCGTCCGCACGTGCGAGACCGGCAACAAGATGCGCGCGTACCGCGGGTCGATCGTCACCACCGCGTACGGCACCAGCACGACGCGCATGCTCGTCGCGAACCGCGTCACCCTGGAGAACTACCTGATCGGCGTCGTGCCGCGGGAGTCGCCGGCGTCCTGGGGCGACCTCGGTGGCCGGCGCGGCATGCAGGCGCTCAAGGCTCAGGCGGTCGCCGCCCGCTCGTACGCCTACGCGAGCGGCCCCCGGTCCTCCGGGGCGCGGACCTGCGACACCACGGCCTGTCAGGTCTACGGCGGTGCCGCGGAGCTCTCGTGGAACGGCTCGGCGTACGTGCTCGCCAAGATCCTCGACGCGACGAACACGAACGTCGCCGTCGCCGAGACCTCCGGCGAGGTCCGGCTGCTGCCGGGCGGCGCCGTCGCACGGACCGAGTTCAGCTCGTCGACTGGCGGCTACACGACCGGTGGCACGTTCCCGGCGATCGTCGACGAGGGCGACGACATCTCGATCAACCCGAACCACACCTGGACCGCCGAGGTCAGTGCCTCGGCGCTGGCGTCCAAGCTCGGGGTGCCGGGCCCGCTGCGCAACCTCGAGGTGACGGCCCGCAACGGCAACGGCGACTGGGGCGGGCGCGTCACGCAGATCCGCTACGTCGACGCCAACGGCACGGCGCGCACCCTCGGCAACCCGGCGGACCCGGTCCGCTCCGGTGAGCAGATCCGTACCGCGCTCGGGCTCAAGAGTGACTGGTTCCGGATCTCCTGGGTGCCGACGGGCGAGGCGGAGCAGGTGGTCAGGGCGCTCTACCAGGACGTCCTCGGCCGCTCCGTGGACGCCTCGGGCCTGCGGACGTGGACGGAGTACATCACCCGGACCCGTGACACCGCCGGGCTCGTCCGGGGGATCGCGTCCTCGCACGAGCGCATGCAGAAGCTCGTCGCCGCGCAGTACCAGACCGCGCTCGGGCGTAACCCCGAGCCGTCCGGCCTCGCGTTCTGGGTCGACTACCTCAAGGCGGGCAGGGGCGTCTACGACCTCCAGGTCGGCATCTACTCCTCGGCCGAGGCGTTCCAGAAGCTGGGCGGCGGCGACCTGCAGGCATGGGTCGGCGGGCTCTACGAGAAGATCCTCGGCCGCACAGCCGGCCCCAACGAGCGGGCCTTCTGGGCGGACATCGCCGAGCGGTCCGGCCGGAGCGCCGTCGTCGCCGGGATCGCCCAGTCCAGCGAGGCGTCGCTGCGCCGGCTGAACGTCTACTACCGGACGTTCCTGCTGCGCGACGTCGACCCGGCGGGCCGGGCGACCTTCCTGCCGCTCATGACGGGCCGGGGCGACTTCGTTATCCCCGAGGCGCTCGGCGGCAGCCCCGAGTACTGGCAGCGCGCGCAGACCCGGACCTTCTGAGGCGGCGGTCGCCGAGCGCGGCCTCGGCCTCAGATCCAGGGCGCGGTGCCCTCAACCATCGCCGCCCACGTCTCGGTCGCGTAGTCGTCCCACGTCCGGACCGGCCGGGCCGCCGCCTCACGTACCAGGCGCGCATGCAGCAGGTCGTCGGTGAGGAGCGACTCCATCGCGGCCGCGATCGCGTGGTCGTTGCGCGGGTCGACGAGGAGCGCCCCGCCGTCGGCGCCGATCTCCCGCATCGACCCGAAGTCGGACGTGATCGCCGGCGTGCCGCTCGCCAGGGACTCGGCGACGGGCAGCCCGAAGCCCTCGTTCAGCGACGGGAAGACCGTGAAGCGGGCCACGTGGTAGAGGGCCCACAACATCGGGTCGGGGATCTGCAGCGCCGACTCGACGGGGCGGCCTGCGGCACGTAAGTGCGTGATCCACCGGTGGAACCGTTCGCTGCGCCACGCGTTGCCGCCGACGAACAGCAGCGTGAACGTGTGGCCGCGCCGCCAGAGCAGCTCGGCGGCGTGGAGCACGGCCAGGTGGTTCTTGCGCGGTTCGTGGCTGCCGACGCACAGCACCATGGGCGCGCCCGGCAGGGTGTAACGGTCGCGCGCGACGGCGATCTGCTCGGCGGTCGGCGTCGGCGCCTCCACGGGCAGCGAGATCGCCGCGAGGTCGGGCCCCGCCACGCCGATGGCGGCCAGCATCGTCCGCCAGCCGGCGTACTCCGTGCGCGCGGCCTCCGAGATGCAGGTGACGCGGTCCATGTGCCGGACGGCGGCCAGCTCGCGCACGAAGTAGCCGGGGACGTTGACGTCCGCCGTCTCCCCCGCCCGCAACGGGGCCGGG
>JAEZBT010000324.1 GCA_023426865.1 Actinomycetes bacterium | reverse complement strand
CGCGACTGCGCCGGCGAGCTGCCGGCCGCCGTGATTGGACACTACGATCCCGACTACACCAGTGCTCACCGCATGCCGTGCGTCATCTTCATGCAGAATTCCTTTTACCACGAGACGACCCTTCCACCGCTCGCGAATCCGCTCCAGATGCGTCCAGTTTAGGTGGTCCTTCTTCCCGAAATCTCGCATTACTGATGACGAGACAATCGGCGCACCACGGGTGGCGTAAGAGTTTTCGAAGTGCGGTATCCCGTGCCGCAGAATGGTCCTTAGGAAGGTGCCGGTCGTCCAGCGAGGATGGGAGACCCCTTGATAAGCTAGCCTGAGGCCTGGCCGGAGCGGGGTTGAAAAACCCGCCCTGATGTTGTTCTCGCGGTTAGCGAGTGCAGCCGTGTCCACAGTGAGCATCAGGGTCTTGAACCCTGCGGCTGCCACCCTGTCTACGAGGGCGTCGATGCGCGCGGGCTCACCGGGCAGGTACGCCTGGAACCAGCTATCCGGCGCAACCTCGGCGATCTCCTCCATTCTGATCAACGACGAGCCGCTCATGATCATGGGGATCGCGGACTGAGCTGCACCTTGCGCGAGGACCAAATCCCCGCGATAGGCCATCAATGCGCTTATGCCCATTGGGGCTATGCCGAAGGGTGCAGCGTACGTCTTGCCGAACAGTTCTGTCGCAGTAGAGCGCGCAGAGACGTCCCTTAGGACGCGCGGCTTGAATGCGTAAGACTGGAAGGCCTCCGCATTCATCCGCAGTGATGCGTTGGTTTCTGCCGCGCCGGAGATGTACCCGAACAGCGGGCGCGGCAGATGACGCCGCGCCTTCTTCTCGAAGTCGTCCAGCGACAGGACATCCTTCAGCCGACCGTGGCCCAAAGGACGAGGAGCAGTCGGCTTCTTCATTCCTAGTCCTCGCTCGCCTCGAAGGCCTCCTTGCGTCGCTTACGGATGGCCGGCAGAATCAGGGTAAGGAGCATTCCGGCTGTGATCAGTAGCAAGATCGCACTGATCGGGCGTTCCACGAAAACGAGTGGGTCACCTTGTGACAAAAGGAGTGCTCTTCGCAGGTTCGTCTCGAGCAGCGGCCCAAGGACGAAACCAAGCAGAAGTGGCCCCGCTTCGCACTTTGCCTTGCGCAGGACGTAGCCGAGGACGCCGAAGAGGATAACCAGAGCCACGTCAAAGCCGCGGTTGTTGACGCTGTAGACGCCGATGCAGCAGAAGAGGAGGATCGCTGGGAAAAGCAGACGATACGGCACTTTGAGCAACCGCACCCAAATGCCGATGAGAGGCAGGTTGATGACGAGCAACATGGCGTTGCCCAGCCACATCGAAGCCACGAGACCCCAGAACAACTCGGGTTGGTTCTGGATCACGGATGGACCCGGCGTGATGCCATGGATCGTCATCGCGCCCAGCATCATCGCCATGATTGAGTTCGACGGGATGCCGAGCGTAAGAAGCGGGATGAAGGATGATTGTGCTCCAGCGTTGTTAGCAGATTCAGGACCTGCTACGCCTGCAATCGCCCCATGGCCGAACTTCTCCGGGGTCTTGGATATCTTTTTTTCAACCGAGTAGGCACTGAAGGCGCTGAGCGTGGCCCCGCCGCCGGGAAGCACACCGAGCAGGGTGCCAACTGCGGTACCGCGAAGGACCGCAGCCCAGCTTTCCTTGAACTCCTCCTTTGTCGGCCAGAGGCGACCGATCGTACTCTGGAGGATTCCTCGCGCTTCCTTGAACTCGAGGTTGCTGGCGATCTCCGCGACGCCGAACAGACCTACAGCAATCACAACGAAGTCGATGCCGTCATAGAGTTCAGTGGAGCCGAACGTAAGACGTGTCGAGCCGCTGTTGACGTCAATGCCGACCATGCCGAGGACCAGTCCCAGGCAGACCATTCCGATCGCCTTGATGACTGATCCATGGGCGAGGATAGTCGCTGCCAGGAGGCCGAAGACGCAAAGCGCGACATATTCTGCAGGACCGAACGACAGTGCGAACGATGAGAGCGTGGGACCCGCAATTGCAAGTCCGATCGTTGCAACGGTTCCTGCAAAGAACGAGCCGAGGGCTGCAATGGCAAGAGCGGCACCGGCTCGGCCCTTGCGCGCCATCTGGTAGCCATCGATTGCAGTCACCACGGCAGACGCCTCGCCCGGAAGATTTACCAAGATGGCCGTGGTAGAGCCGCCATACTGCGCGCCATAGAATATGCCCGCCAACATGATCAATGCGCCAAGCGGCGGCAGAAAGAACGTCACAGGAAGCAGGATCGCGACGGTTGCAGTTGGTCCGATACCGGGAAGTACGCCGATCAGGGTCCCGAGAAGCGCTCCAATGAAGCAGAAGAGCAGGTTCGTCGGTGTGAAGGCTTCTGAGAAGCCGAGCATGAGGACGTCAAGAAATGCCATATTAAGTCCTTCCCCCGCCGATCAGAATGGCAGGATCGGCATTTGGACACCGAGGCCATAGATGAAGACGAAAGCGCCAAAGGCCGTCAGGATGACGGTCGAGATGAGGATTTCCCGCCACCGCGATTCCTGATCCGCTAGACTGCCGACGACAAGAAGCCATGCGGTGGACACGATGAAGCCGAAAGC
>JAEZBT010000319.1 GCA_023426865.1 Actinomycetes bacterium | reverse complement strand
GGCGCTGGCCGACCGTGCCACGGCCGCGATCCCGGTGCTGGGCGTCCTGGCCGTGCTGGCGGTGCTCGCGGTGCTGCTGCCCTGGTCGCCCCTGCGGCCGGTCGGTCCGCCCGAGCGCCGCAGGCTGCTCGGGGACCTGCTCCCGACGCTCGACGACGTGCTCGCCCTCGTCGCCGCCCTCACCGCGCTGGCGCCGCTGTTCCGCTTCGGCCGGACGTTCTGGACGCTCGGGACCAACGACTACCCCAGCTACGTCGCCTCGGCCCAGTACTGGATCGCGCCCGCCGAGTTCGTGGCGCGCCACCAGGACAGCTTCGGCCGGGCGATGATCGGCCGCGCCGGTAGCGAGAAGCCGATGACGACCGGGCTGCTCGTCCTGGTCGAGCGCGTCAGCGGGGTGCCCGCGTACGCGCTGCTCTCGCCGCTGATGCTGCTCGGGCTCTTCCTCGTCGCGGGCGTCGTGATGGCGCTGGTCCGCGCCGCCGTCCCCCGGGCCGGGATCGTCGGCCGGCTGGTCGCACTGCTGCCGTTCTTCTCCGTCGTACCGACGTCGCGCGTGCTCGACGCACAGGTCGGACAGGTCGTCGCCGTCGCGCTGGCCGCCGTCGTGCTCGCGCTCCTGACGACGCTGCCACGCGACGTAGGCCGCGTGGGGCGGGCGACGGCCGCGGTCGTCGCCGGCCTCGTGCTCGCCGCGTGTCTGGGGTCCAACGTCACGCTGCTGCTCGGGTCGGGTCTCACGGTGCTCGGCCTGGGGATCTGGCTCGTCGCGCGCTCCGGGGGGACCGTCCGGGCGACGGCCGTGCACTGGCTCGCGTCCGGCGCCGTGGCCGCCGCCGTGTCGGTGCCGTTCCTCGACGGCTACCTCCTGTCGGTGCGGGGGCAGACGGCCGGCACCGACGGCTTCGACATCCCGATGCCGAGCCCGTTGGCGCTGCTCGGGCTCCAGACGTCGCTCCAGGACACCCCGGCGGGCGGCCGGGCGGTGTTCCAGTGGGTGGTCGTCATCGTCGTGACCGCCCTCGTCATCCTCGCGTTCCGTCGCTCGTGGGGACCGACGTGGACCCTGGTGTCGCTCACGGTCGCCAACGGCGCGGTCATCATCGCGACCGCGGGGGCGAACGGGTACGGCACGCACAAGTGGCTCGCCCTGACGATCTGGCTGGTCGTGCCCTTCCTGCTCGCCGTCCTCGTCGAGGCCGTCGCGGGCGTCACGCGCCCGTGGTCGGTCGCGACCGCCGGGGTCCTCACGGTCGGCGCGGCTGCGACGTGCGTGGGGGCTGCGCACGCCGTGTGGCTGGTGGTGCCCCACGAGCTCCTGGACCTCGACGGCGACCCCCGGATCGAGGGCGTGGGCCCCGTCAACGTCGACCTCGGCAACCAGTACGAGACGTCGATCGCCGCGCTCGTGCTCGACGAGCCGACCGTCGTCACGGGCTTCACCTACGCGAGGCCGAGCCCCCGCGAGGGTGACTGGGTGCTCACCCGGACCTCGGCGCTGGAGGGCATGCCCGTCGACGAGACGATCGTGCTCAACGACGCGTTCGCGCTCGCCGACGTCGACGACGTGCTCGGCATCGAGACGGTGCGGTTCGACGCGTCGGAGGACTGGACGCGGGTGCTGCTCGACGGCAGCTGGCACGAGCCGGAGGCGATCGGCACCTGGTCGTCGGCGGAGGAGTCCTCGGTGACGTTCGAGGTCGCGCCGGAGCTCCGCGGGCGCGACGTCGTCGTGACGCTCACCGGGGCGCGCTTCGCCACGGCCGAGCTGCCGCGGGAGCTGACGCTCGCGGTGGACGGCGGGCCGTCGGTGACCACGACCTTCACCGACCACACGCAGCCGCGCGAGACCGTCCTCACCGTGCCCGCCGACGTCGTCTCGGCGACCGGCGGTGAGCTCACGCTCCGGATCGAGACCCCGGACCCGATCTCCCCGCGCGCGGCCGGCGTCGGCCAGGACGGGCGCACGCTCGGCTACCTGGCCATGTCCCTCAGCGTCGCACCGGGCGCAGGGTCGTGATCCGCGGCATCCTCGACTCCGCCGGCCCGCTCGCCCTGAGCGTGGCCTACGTCGCGCTCGTGGGCGGTGCGGTGCGGGCGCTGATGGGGCGTCTCGGCGTCCGCTTCCCCCGCAGCCTCGGGCTCACGGCGGGGCTCGGCATCGCCGTCGCCGCCGTGACGATCTCCCTCGCGTGGCGACTGGCGGACGCAGCCACCGCCGTCGTCCTGCCGCTCGGCGTGCTCGCGCTCGCGGTGCTGCTCGCCGTCGTCGTGCCCGGGTCGCCCTTCGCGCACCCGCAGGCCCCGGAGCGGCGCCGCGTCTGGGCGGACCTCGCGCCCCACGGCGACGACGCGCTCGCGGCGGCGGCCGCGTTCGTCGCGGTCGGGCCGATCTTCCGGCTCGGGCTCACGTCCTGGACCGCCGGGACGAACGACTTCCCCAGCTACGTCGCATCGGTCCAGTACTGGGTGTCCAAGCCCGCGTTCCTCGCGCTCCACGGCGACCCGTGGGGGCAGGAGATGGTGGAGCGCGCGGAGTCCGAGAAACCGATGGTCACCGCGCTGCTCCTCGCGATGGAGCGGGTCGGCGGGACACCGGCGTTCGCGCTGCTCACGCCCGCGATGCTGCTCGGGCTCGGCGTCCTGGCGGCGTGCCTCCTCGCCCTGGTCCGCGAGCGGGTCCCCGCCGTGGGGATGCCCGCCCGCGCCGTCGCGCTCGTGCCGTTCTTCTCGATCCTGCCCATGTCCAGGATGTTCGACGCGCAGGTCGGCCAGGTCTTCGCCGCGGCCACCGCCGTCGTCGCGGTCGCCGTGCTCGCCCGGCCGCTGCCCGCGCAGGCCCCGGCCCGGTGGACGC
>JAEZBT010000284.1 GCA_023426865.1 Actinomycetes bacterium | reverse complement strand
CCCCGACGCCGGAGCCCACCCCGACGCCGGACCCGACGGTCGAGCCCGACCCGACGTCGTCGCCCGAGCCCACCCCGGGCCCCGACGCGGATCCCACGGCGGACCCCGCCGGCGACCCCCGGTCGCTCGACGGACCGTTCGCGGCCGCGCTGCCGGGCCCGATGGCGCCGATGCCCGCGCCCGCCGTCGTCGACGAGTACGCGCCCTACGACCCGCAGGCGATCTGCGACCCGACGCCCAAGCCGGGCACCGTCTACCTGCAGAACCTCGTCCTGGCGCACTACGTCACCGGCCGGAGCTCGGGCATCAGCCGGGCCTGCAACGTCGGGAGCACGAGCGAGCACAAGGAGGGCCGGGCGTTCGACTGGGCGCTCAACGTCAACAACCCCGGTGAGAAGGCCGTCGCGGACTCGTTCGTCGAGTGGCTGACGGCCGCCGGCCCCGACGGCAAGGTGGGGTACAACGCCCGCCGGCTCGGCGTCATGCACGTGATCTGGAACCAGCGGATCTGGAGCAACTCGAGCCAGTACGCCCGCTGGCGCCCGTACAACGGGGTGAGCCCGCACACCGATCACGTGCACGTCTCGCTGAGCTGGGACGGCGCGCTCATGCGCACGTCGTGGTGGACCGGCAAGGCGGCGCCGAGCAGCTCGACGACCACGCGCTACGTCACGCAGGTCTACAACGACCTCTTCCGGCGCTCCCCGGACGCGGGCGGCCTGGTCCACTGGACCGCGGCCATCAAGCGCGGAACACCGCGCGGTGCCGTCGCGAACGCGATCACCTCGTCCACGGAGTACCGCTCCCGCCTGATCACGGGTGTGTACCGCGAGTTCCTCAGCCGGGGTCCCGACCCGGTCGGTCTGCAGGACTGGCTGAACGCGATGGCCCGCGGCCTGACGATCCAGGGCATGGAGGGCGGGTTCCTCGCCTCGGCGGAGTACTACCGCAAGGCCGGCGCGACGCCCGATGCGTGGGTCCGTCAGCTGTACCGGCACGTGCTCGGCCGGGGCGCGAGCGACGACGAGGTCGCGGGCTGGGTGACCGTGCTCGCGCAGGGCCACTCGCGGGAGGTGGTCGCTCGCGGGTTCCTGCTCTCGACCGAACGCCTGACCACCGTCGTCAACGGCTACTACAAGGACCTCCTGGGCCGATCGATCGACCCGGTCGGACGGGCCACCTGGGTCACCGCGATCCAGCAGGGTGCGCGTACCGAGGAGATCATCGGCGGCATCATCTCCAGCGACGAGTACTTCCAGCGGGCCCAGCGGCTCCAGACCCGCTGACGCCGAGTCGTCGGGACGTCGTCAGCAGGTCGTCAGCAGGTCGTCAGGCCTCGCGCCCCGGCTCGTACCCGAGGTTGGGCGCGAGCCACTGCTCGGCCTCGGCGACGGTCCAGCCCTTGCGGGCCGCGTAGTCGGCGACCTGGTCGTGCCCGATCTTCCCGACGGCGAAGTACCGCGCGTCGGGGTGGGCGAAGTACAGGCCGGACACGGCCGACGGCGGCGACATCGCGAACGACTCCGTGAGGGACAGGCCCGCCTCGGCCGCGTCGAGCAGCGTGAAGACGGTCTCCTTCTCGGTGTGGTCGGGCTGCGCCGGGTAGCCGGCGGCGGGCCGGATGCCGGGGTACCGCTCGCCGATGAGGTCCGCCACGGGCAGGTCCTCGTCGGGTGCGTAGCCCCACAGGCGCACGCGCACCTCCCGGTGCAGCCACTCGGCGAACGCCTCGGCGAGCCGGTCGGCCAGCGCCTTGACCAGCAGGGCCGTGTAGTCGTCGTGGACCGCTTCGTACGTCCGGGCGAGGTCCTCCGCGCCGTGGATGGCGACGCCGAACCCGCCGACGTGGTCGCCGGCGAGGGCGACGTAGTCCGCCAGGGCCGTGGAGGAGCCCGCGCGCTCGCGCTGCTGGCGCAGCGTGTGCAGGACGGCCGTCGGCGTGGCGGGGGCCCCGCCGGCGGGCACCTCGCCGTCGGCGTAGACCTCGATGTCGTCGCCCACCCGGCGGGCCGGCCAGATCCCGACGACGCCGCGCGCCGTCAGTGACCCGTCCGCCACGATCCGGTCCAGGAGGGCCCGCGCGTCGGCGAACAGCGACCGGGCCTGCTCGCCCTGGCGCGGGTCGTCGAGGATCCGCGGGTACGTGCCGCGCAGGCCCCAGCCGGTGAACAGCGGGGTCCAGTCGATGACCTCGGCGAGCTCCGCGATCGCGGGTGTGATCAGGCGCCGGGCGGGCTCCTTCGGCGCCGGGGGCGTCGGGGGGGCCAGCCGGGTGGCGCGCGCCCGCGCGTCGGCCAGCGGCATGAGCGGGTGCTCGCGCTCGCCGTGGCGCTCGCGCAGGGCCGCGTAGTCCTCGGTCGTGCGGGCCGCGAGCTCGTCGGGCCGGGCGAGGATCTCGGACACGACGCCCACCGCCCGGCTCGCGTCGGGCACGTGCACGACCAGGCCCTCGTAGGCGGGGTCGATCTTCACGGCGGTGTGCGCGCGGCTCGTCGTGGCGCCGCCGACGATGAGCGGGGTGCGCAGGCCCCGGCGCTGCATCTCCGCGGCGACGCCGACCATCTCGTGCAGGCTCGGCGTGATGAGGCCGGAGACGCCGATGACGTCGGCCTCCAGGCGCTCGGCCTCGGCGAGGATGCGCTCGGCGGGCACCATGACGCCGAGGTCGTGCACGACGTAGCCGTTGCAGCCGAGCACCACCCCGACGATGTTCTTGCCGATGTCGTGCACGTCGCCCTTGACCGGGGCCATCACGACCGTGCCCTTGCCGCGGTCGGACAGGTCGCCCGCCGCGACCCGCTCCGCCTTCTCGGCCTCGAGGTACGGCTGCAGGTGGGCGACGGCGGCCTTCATCACGCGCGCCGACTTCACGACCTGCGGCAGGAACATGCGCCCCGCGCCGAACAGGTCGCCGACGACGTTCATGCCGTCCATGAGCGGGCCCTCGATGACCGCCAGCGGCGACCCGAGCTCGCGGTACGCCTCCTCGGCGTCGGCGGTCACGTGCTCGACGATGCCGTGCACCAGCGCGTGCGACAGGCGCTCGGCGACCGGCAGCGACCGCCAGGCCTGCGCGGCCGGCGCGTCCCGCTCGACCGCCTTGTAGGACTCCGCCAGCGTGATGAGCCGCTCGGTCGCGTCGGCGCGGCGCGCGAGGATGACGTCCTCGACGGCCTCCCGGAGCTCCGGCTCGACGTCCGCCTCGACCGTGAGCATGCCCGCGTTGACGATGCCCATGTCCAGGCCCGCCTCGATCGCGTGCCGCAGGAACACCGCGTGCATCGCCTCGCGCACGTGGTTGTTGCCGCGGAACGAGAACGACACGTTCGAGATGCCGCCGCTGGTCAGCGCGCCGGGCAGGGTGCCCTTGATCCAGCGCACGGCCTCGATGAACTCGAGCGCGTAGCGGTCGTGCTCGGGCAGGCCCGTCGCGACGGTGAGCACGTTCGGGTCGAAGATGATGTCGTGCGGGGCGAAGCCGGCCTCCTCGGTGAGGATCCGGTACGCCCGCGAGCAGATCGCCTGGCGCCGCTCGAGCGTGTCGGCCTGCCCCTCCTCGTCGAACGCCATGACGACGACGGCCGCCCCGTACCGGCGCACCCGCCGCGCGCGCTCGAGGAGCGCCTCCTCGCCGTCCTTGAGCGACAGCGAGTTGACGACGGCCTTGCCCTGGAGCCGCTTGAGGCCGGTCTCGAGCACCGTCCAGTCGGAGGAGTCGATCATCACCGGGACCCGGGCGATGTCGGGCTCGGCCGCGAGGAGGTTGAGGAACCGGGACATCACCTCGGGCACGTCGAGCATGCCCTCGTCGACGTTCACGTCGATGATCTGCGCGCCGCCCGCGACCTGCTGCGCCGCGATGGCGACGGCGGCGTCGTCGTCCCCGGCGAGGATCGCCTTGGAGAACCGGGGGCTGCCGGTGACGTTGGTGCGCTCGCCGACGTTGACGAACGGGATCGCGTCGGTGAGCGTGAACGTGTCCAGGCCGGACAGGCGCAGGCGCGGCTCGCGCGGCGCGGCGACCCGTGGGGCCAGCCCCGCGACGGCCTCGGCGAACGCCCGGATGTGCGCCGGCGGCGTGCCGCAGCAGCCGCCGACGACGTTGACCAGGCCCTCCTCGGCGAACTCCCGCAGCACCCGCGCCATCTGCTCGGGGGTCTCCTCGTACTCCCCGAACGCGTTCGGCAGGCCGGCGTTCGGGTGCACGGAGACGAGCGCCTGCGTCGACGCCGCGATCTCGCGCAGGTGCGGGCGCAGGCGCTCGGGGCCGAGCGCGCAGTTCAGGCCGAGGGAGAAGAGGTCGGCGTGCTCGGTGGACACCGCGAACGCCTCGGGCGTCTGCCCGGACAGGGTGCGGCCGGAGGCGTCGGTGATGGTCCCGGAGAGCATGACGGGCACGCGGCGCCCGACGGCGGCGAACGCCTCCTCGCACGCGAACAGCGCGGCCTTGGCGTTGAGCGTGTCGAACACGGTCTCGATGA
The DNA here is from genome assembly GCA_023426865.1 of Actinomycetes bacterium. Taxonomy (GTDB): domain Bacteria; phylum Actinomycetota; class Actinomycetes; order Actinomycetales; family Cellulomonadaceae; genus Actinotalea. The sequence continues at coordinate 773 of JAEZBT010000284.1, read as the reverse complement.
GCACCAGGTCCACGCCGCCGCGCAGCAGCGCCGCGACCTGCTCCTCGTACGCCGTGGCGAGGTCGTCGAAGGTCACCGCACGGAAACCGGGCCGCTCGACGTCGGGGGAGAGGGAGGCGGTGCGGTTGGTGGGGCCGACGCTGCCGGCCACCCAGCGTTGCCGGCCGTCGCGCTGGCGCGCGGCGTCGCACTCGGCGCGGGCGATGCGGGCGGCCGCCTCGTTGATCGCTGCGACGAGGTGCCCGGTGGCGTAGTCGGCCTGCGAGATGGACGTCGCGTTGAACGTGTTGGTCTTGGTGATGTCCGCGCCCGCGTCGAGGTAGGCGCGGTGCACGCCGGCGACGACGTCGGGCCGGGTCAGGCACAGGAGGTCGAAGTTGCCCTGGTAGGTGCAGGCGTCGTCGGCGCCGTCGAAGCGGAAGTCGGCTTCCGTGAGGCCGGCGCGCTGGAAGGAGGTCCCGTAGGCGCCGTCCAGCACGAGGATGCGCTCGCGCGCACAGTCCCCGATGTCGCTCCCGCTCATCCAGCCGCCCGTCTCTCGCCGTTCCTGGACCGGGTTCCAGGGTACGCGGGGCGCCGGTGTCGGCATCGGGGCTGCTCGGCGCGGCCGGGGGCGGCAGGATGGTGCCCGTGATCCAGGCCTTCCGTGCGGACGACGTGCGTGCCGCCGAGGAGCCGCTGCTGGCGGCCGAGCGCGGCTTCTCCGGCGGCCTCATGCACCGCGCGGCGACGGCGCTCGACCTCGCCGTCCGGCGCGAGCTGCGGGGTGGGGC
>JAEZBT010000263.1 GCA_023426865.1 Actinomycetes bacterium | reverse complement strand
CGTCAAGGCCGCGAAGGCGACCGCCCGGGAGGCGGTCCGGCACTGACCCCGGGCCGCTCAACGCGTCGTCCCCGTCGCTGGGCAGGACCGCCGCGGACGACGCGGTGCCCGGTAGCCTCGTCGCCATGACGACCGAGCTCGCGCCCGCCCCTCCGTGGGCGGCGCCGGAGGCCGAGTCGCCCCTGGACGCCGTCGTCGAGGTGCCCGGCTCCAAGTCCCTCACGAACAGGTACCTCGTCCTGGCGGCGATCGCCGACGGGCCGGGGCTCATCCGCGGCACCCTCGTCTCCCGCGACACGGTCCTCATGGCCGACGCGCTGGAGGCCCTCGGGGCGCGGATCGAGCGGACGGGCACCGACTGGGCGGTCGAGCCGATCCGCCTCGGCCGTCGTGCGCCGCTCGGTGCCGGCCCGGTCGACGTCGAGTGCGGGCTCGCCGGGACCGTCATGCGGTTCGTGCCGCCGGTCGCGGCTCTCCTGGGCCGTGCGGTCCGGTTCGACGGCGACCCCGAGGCCCGGGTCCGCCCGATGGGCCCGGTGCTGCGTGCGCTGCGCGACCTGGGCGCGCGCGTGGACGACGACGCTCGGGGCACCCTCCCCTTCACCGTCACCGGCCCGGGCGCGCTCACCGGCGGCCTCGTCGACGTCGACGCGAGCGCGTCCAGCCAGTTCGTCTCCGGGCTCTTGCTCGCGGCGCCGCGGTTCGCCCAGGGCATGGTCCTGCGGCACACCGGCCCGACCCTGCCGAGCCTGCCGCACATCGTCATGACGGTCGCCGTTCTCCGCGCCGCGGGGATCACCGTGGACGACTCGCGGCCGCACATCTGGGAGGTCGCGCCCGGCCCCGTCGCCGCGCGCGAGGTGCGCGTCGAGCCCGACCTCTCGAACGCCGCGCCCTTCCTGGCCGCGGCCCTGGTGGCCGGCGGCACGGTGCGTGTGCCGGGCTGGCCCGAGCAGACGACGCAGCCCGGGGCGCTCCTGCCGGACCTCCTCACGCGCATGGGCGGCCGCGCAGAGCGGTCCGGGGACGTGCTGGCCGTGTCCGGCACGGGCGTGATCCACGGCATCGACGTCGACCTGCACGAGGCGAGCGAGCTCGCCCCGACCGTCGCGGCGCTCGCGACGCTCGCCCACGGCCCGAGCCGGCTGCGCGGCATCGCGCACATGCGCGGGCACGAGACCGACCGACTCGCCGCGCTGGCCACGGAGATCACGAGACTGGGTGGCCAGGCCGAGCAGACCCACGACGGTCTGGTCATCACGCCGCGCGCGCTGCACGGCGGCGTCTGGCAGACCTACCGGGACCACCGCATGGCCACCGCGGGGGCCCTCGTCGGGCTGCGCGTGAGCGGCGTCCGGGTCGTCGACGTCGACACCACCGCCAAGACGCTCCCGGGCTTCACCGGGATGTGGGCCCGCATGCTCGGGGTCGCCTGACGCATGCGGGCCATCGGCCGGCTCGACGAGGACGCCGTCCGCACCCGTCCCGGGCGCGGTTCCCGTCCCCGCACCAAGCGCCGGCCCGCCCACGACGACGCCGTGCGTGCCCTCGTGACCGCCGTCGACCGCGGCCGCTACGCCGTACTGGTGGCGCCCGACACGCCCGACGAGCGCGCCGTCACCGCTGTGAAGGCCCGCGAGCTCGGCCGCGAGCGCGTGGTGTGCGGCGACCTGGTCGACGTCGTCGGCGACACGAGCGGGGCCACGGGGTCGCTCGCGCGGATCGTGCGGATCACGCAGCGGCGCACCGTGCTGCGACGCACGGCCGACGACACGGACCCGGTCGAGCGCGTCATCGTCGCGAACGCCGACCAGCTCGTGGTCGTGACGGCCCTGGCCGACCCGGAGCCGCGCACCCGGATGATCGACAGGTGCGTGGTCGCCGCGTACGACGCCGGCATGGACGTGCTCCTGTGCCTGACCAAGGCGGACCTCGCCGACCCCGAGCCGCTCGTGGCGGCATACTCCCCGCTCGGCGTCGCCACGACCGTGACCTCGCGCGGCGACGAGGCGGAGATCGGCGGCCTGGACCGGCTCCGGCACCACCTGTCCGGGCGGGTGTCGGTGCTCGTCGGCCACTCCGGGGTGGGCAAGTCGACGCTGGTCAACGCGCTGGTGCCGGACGCCGCCCGGGCCACGGGCCACGTCAACGTCGTCACGGGCCGGGGGCGGCACACGTCGTCGTCGGCGGTCGCGCTGCGGCTGCCCGAGCGGGACGGCTGGGTGATCGACACCCCGGGCGTGCGGTCGTTCGGGCTCGCCCACGTGACGCCCGAGCGGCTGCTGGCCGCGTTCGAGGACCTTGCCGACGTCGTCGAGGAGCGCTGCCCGCGGGGTTGCACACACGCGGCGTCGGCGCCGGACTGCGCGCTCGACGAGTGGGTGGCCGAGGCGAGCGGCCCCGAGGCCGACGCGCGGGCGCAGCGGGTCGACTCCCTGCGGCGCCTGCTCGCCGCGCGCGCGGGCGACGCACGCGCCGACTGACGCCCCCTGGGCCGTCGGAGCCCGCCACGACGCTACGGTTCGTCTCATGGCCTACGACGACGACCTGCGGCTCGCCCACGTGATCGCCGACCAGGTCGATGCGGTGACCATGTCGCGTTTCCGCGCGCTGGACCTGCACGTGGAGACCAAGCCCGACCACACCCCGGTGTCCGACGCCGACCGCCTGGCCGAGGAGGTCGTCCGGGCGCAGCTCGGTCGCACCCGCCCGCGCGACGCCGTCGTCGGTGAGGAGATGCCTGCAACCGGGCACGGCCCGCGGCAGTGGGTGGTCGACCCCATCGACGGAACGAAGAACTTCGTGCGCGGCGTGCCGGTGTGGGCGACGCTCATCGGGCTCGTCGACAACGGCGAGGTGGTGCTGGGGCTCGTCAGCGCGCCGGCGCTCGGCCGGCGCTGGTGGGCGGCCGTGGGCTCCGGCGCGTGGAGCGGTCGCTCGCTGTCGGCGGCGACCCGGCTGCACGTCTCGCAGGTGGGCGACCTCGCGGACGCCTCGCTGTCGTACTCGAGCCTGTCCGGCTGGGAGGAGCAGGGGCGCCTGCCGGGCTTCCTCGACCTCACCCGGACCGTCTGGCGCACGCGGGCCTACGGGGACTTCTGGTCGTACGTGCTCGTGGCGGAGGGTGCGGTGGACATCGCGTGCGAGCCCGAGCTCGCGCTGCACGACATGGCCGCGCTGGTGCCGATCGTCACGGAGGCCGGGGGGACGTTCACGTCGGTCCGGGGCGTCCCGGGCCCGTTCGGCGGCTCCGCCCTGGCCACGAACGGGCTCCTGCACGACCAGGTGCGCGCGTTCCTCGACCCGTTCGACGGGGACTGAGCCCGGGCCTCAGCGCAGGGAGCCGGCGGCCAGCCGGTCCAGCTCCGTGGCGTCGTACCAGAGCAGGTCCCGGTCGGCGAGGCGCTCGATCGCGTCGTCGTCGCCCGCGAGCGCGGCGACGACGTCGTCCTCGGCGGCGGCCTCGTCCACGTGCGCGCAGGCCACGTCGTCCCAGCCGACGGGCGTCGTGAGGCGGACGACGGACGGCGCGTGCGGGTCGTCGACGGCCTCGACCACGGCCTCGGGCACGTCGACCGCCACCACCACGCGTCGGCGGGGTGCGGTCGTCCCCTCCAGCCGGTCGAGAGAGTCGTCGGCGGCGAGGAGCTGCGCGGCGTACTCGAGCCCCTCCTCGTCCTCGTCGGGCAGCTCCGCCCGCAGGGCCGCCGTCACCGCGTGGACGAGGCGCGGCGCGAAGCCGCGGCTGGGGTCGAGCTCGGCGAGAGTGGACGGCACGTAGATCCGCATGGCTCAGTGTGCTCCACCCGCGACCCCGACGGGCAGCAGTTCCGCGGCGAGGCCCGCGACGGCCCTCCGCAGCGGCGACGTCGGGGCGTGCTCGGCAAGCGTGCGCGCGTGCAGCAGTGCGCCGTCGCAGGTCGCCTGCTCGTCCGGGAGCACGACGGCGTCGGGC
>JAEZBT010000239.1 GCA_023426865.1 Actinomycetes bacterium | reverse complement strand
ACGACCTGGGCGCCCTCGCCGAGGCGGTCGGGGAGGCCGGGCGTCCTCGACCGGTCGGCACGGCCCCGGTGGACTCCGGCGACGGCGTGCGTCGCGGGCACCTGCGGGTGCTGCCGGGCGAAGGGTCCTGACCCGTGCCGGAGCAGAGCCCCGACGTCGGCCGCACGCCGCGCGCGTGCGCCTCCTGCGGCGGCGAGGACCTCACCCGCGTGCCCATGGTGCTCACCGACGGCACCGAGGTCACGTTCATCTCCTGCAACGCGTGCGAGACCCGCGAGTGGCTCGTGCCGATGCCCGACGGCACCTGGCGCACGGCGCCGATCGACGTGGTGCTGCGGCGCTCGTCGCGGCGGCACTGAGTCGGCGCACGCCCGGGGTCCGTCGCGGACCGATTCCTGGGGCGCGGCGGCCGGTCAGTAGGCTGCCGGGCATGACTTCCCTGGCATCCCTGATCAAGGCCTACGACGTGCGCGGCGTGACGCCGGAGCCGTTCTCGCCCGAGGTCGCCCGCGCGATCGGCGCGGCCTTCGCCGAGGTCGTGGGCGGACCGCGCGTCGTCATCGGTCGGGACATGCGCCCGTCGGGGCCGGAGCTCGTTGCCGCGTTCGCCGAGGGGGTCACCAGCAGGGGGATCGACGTCGTGCGGATCGGGCTCTGCTCGACCGACGGGCTCTACCACGCCTCCGGGGCGATGGGCATGCCGGGTGCGATGTTCACCGCGAGCCACAACCCCGCCGAGTACAACGGCATCAAGATGTGCCACGCCGGCGCGCGCCCGGTCGGACAGGACACGGGGCTGACCCAGATCCGCCGCCTGGCCGAGACCTACCTCGACGAGGGCCTCCCGACGCCGGCGGCGACGCCCGGCACCGTGAGCGACCACGAGATGCTCGCCGAGTACGCCGCGTTCCTGCGCGGGCTGGTCGACCTGAGCGGGATCCGTCCGCTGAAGGTCGTCGTCGACGCGGGCAACGGCATGGCGGGCCTCACGGCCCCGGCCGTCCTCGGTGAGGCAGCGGGCCTGCCCGCGCTGCCGCTCGACGTCGTCCCGCTGTACTTCGAGCTCGACGGCTCGTTCCCCAACCACGAGGCGAACCCGCTCGAGCCGTCGAACCTGCGCGACCTGCAGGCCGCGGTCGTCGAGCACGGCGCGGACATCGGCCTCGCGTTCGACGGCGACGCGGACCGGTGCTTCGTCATCGACGAGCGCGGCGAGCCCGTCAGCCCGTCGGCGATCACCGCGCTGGTCGGCCTGCGCGAGGTCGCCCGCGAGCGGGCCGCCGGCCGGACCCCGACGGTGATCCGCAACCTCATCACGTCGGCCGCGGTGCCGGACCTGCTGGAGGCGGCGGGCGCCACCGTCGTGCGCACGCGCGTCGGCCACTCCTTCATCAAGGCCCAGATGGCCGAGCACGACGCGGTGTTCGGTGGCGAGCACAGCGCGCACTACTACTTCCGGGACTTCTTCTTCGCCGACACGGGCATGCTGGCCGCGATGCACGTGCTCGCGGCCCTGGGTGAGGCCCGACGCGCGGACGGCTCCGGCGCGGTGCTCTCCGAGCTCGCGGAGGCCTACGAGCCCTACGTCGCGAGCGGCGAGATCAACTCCCGGGTGGCGGACGTGCCCGCGGCGCGGCAGCGTGTGGTGGACGTCTACGTCACCCGCGAGGAGGCCGGCTCGGTGACCGTCGACGAGCTCGACGGCCTGACGGTCAGCCACTGGGACGGCCAGCCGCGCTGGTGGTTCAACCTGCGTGCCTCGAACACCGAGCCGTTGCTGCGGCTCAACGTCGAGGCCGCGGATGCGGACGTCATGGAGAAGGTGCGCGACGACGTCCTGGCCCTGGTCCGCCAGGACGGGGAGGAGCAGGCGTGAGCGACGCCCTGCCGCAGTGGGCGAGGGAGATCCTGCGCTGCCCCGCGTGCGGCTCTCCGTTGGCCGACGGCGTCCGCCCCGACGGCGCCCCCGAGCTGGTCTGCACCGGCGAGGCGTGCGCGCTCGCCTACCCGGTGCGCGACGGCATCCCGGTCCTGCTCGTCGACGAGGCGTACCCCGCGGGCGGCACCGTCTGATGTGCGCGCCGCCGTCCCGGTGGCCCGGCTCATCTACCTCGAGCCGGACCTGCGGCACGCCCGGCCGTGAACCCCCGCCCGCGCTTCCCGACGCGTGCGACGGGCCGTGGCGCGAGAGCGGCCCCGCGTGCGGTCGTCGTCGTCCGCACACGGGGCCGCGTATGGGCCGGTGACGTCAGGCGTCGCCGGCAGCGTCCTTGACCTGGTCGAAGAAGTCCGGGTTCTCCTCGAGCCACTGCTCGACGGAGCCCTCGGGGTCCTCGCCGTCGTTCACGTTGAACATGATGTTCTCGAGCGAGAAGAGCTGGTCACCGGTCAGGGTGAACGCCCCGAGCCAGCTCGCCACCTCCGGGTGGTCCTCGGCGAACCCGGCCCGGCCGACCACCTCGATGTTCTCCGCGTCGCCGAGCGTGCCCTCCGGGTCCTCCAGGTCGCGGATGGGGAACGCGTCGTAGGCCCAGTGCGGGCGCCACAGGGTCACCACGACGTGCCGCCCCTCGTCCACCGCGCCCGACAGCTCGGCGAGCATCGCGGGCGTGGACGACTCGACGAACTCCAGCCCGTCCAGGCCGTAGGTCGGGATGACGCTCTCCTTGGTGATCCGGGTCAGGCCGGCGCCGGGCTCGATGCCGACGATGCGGCTGTCGAACGCGTCGGCGTTGTCGGCCAGCTCCGCCAGGGACGTGATGGGTGCGTCCTCGTTCACGGCGATGGTGAGCCGCGCGTCGTCGTACCAGACCCCGAGGCGCTCCATGTCGTCGCCGTACTCGTCCAGGTAGGTGCCGTGGGTCACGGGCAGCCACGCGTCGAAGAACAGGTCGTAGTCGCCGCCGGCCACCGCCGTGTAGATCACGCCCATGTCGCCACCGGACTCGAGCGTGACGTCGTAGCCCTCGGACTCGAGAAGGTTCGCCCACAGGTAGGTCGCGGCGTCCCCCTCCGGCCACCCGCCGGGCGGCAGCGCGATCGTGACCTCGCGGGCCTCCTCGGTCGCGTCGCCACTCGCGTCGTCACCCCCGTCGTCGCCGGCGCAGGCGGCGAGGACCAGGAGTGCGGCCGTCCCGGTCGCGACGGTGGTCAGTGTCTTCCGGCTCCGTGCTCTCATCGTTTCCTCTCTCGGGCGGCGGACCGCCCGTGGGTGGCGCTCGCCGTGCGAGCGGGGGCCCGGGCGCAGGTGGCGCCGGGCACGTGGGGGGAATCAGTGGGCGGCGGTCGTCGCCAGAGCGCGGGCCACAGGTGACCGGCTCGTCAGCGCGGAGGTGATCCGGTCGAGGTAGATCGCGAGGATGACGACGGCGAGACCCGCCTCGAAGCCGAGGGCGATGTCGATGGTGCTCAGCGCGCTCACGACCTCGCGTCCCAGCCCGCGGGTACCTGCGAGCCCGGAGATCACCACCATCGACAGCGAGAGCATGATCACCTGGTTGATGCCGGCCATGATCGTCGGCATCGCCAGCGGCATCTGGATCTGACGCAGGATCCGACCCGGCGGGGCGCCGAACGCGTGCCCGGCCTCGACGACCTCGCGGTCGACCTGACGGATCCCGAGCTCGGTGAAGCGCACACCGGGCGCCAGGGCGAAGATGATCGTCGCGACGAGCCCCGGCACGACGCCGGCACGGAAGATGACGACGACGGGGATGAGGTAGACGAACGCGGGCATCGTCTGCATGAAGTCCAGGACGGGGCGCACGGTCGCCGAGACGCGGTCGTTGCGCGCCGCCCAGACCCCTAGCGGGATGCCGATGGCCAGGGCGATGGCGCTGGCCACCAGGACGAGGGCGAGCGAGGCCATCGCGTTGTCCCACTGGTCGACGCCGATGACGACGAGGAACCCGGCGAGGGCCCCGGTCCCGAGGCGCCAGCCCTTGGCCCACACGGCGAGGGCGCTGAGCACGACGACGACGGCCCACCACGGCGGGCCCGTCAGCGCGGCCTCGGTGACGTCGAACGCCGCGACGAGGACCGTCCGGACGACGTCGAAGAGGACGCCGAACGCCGTGGTCACCCAGTCGACGCCGGTCTCGATCCACTCGCCGAGGGGGATCCGGAACCCGAGGTGATCCGCGCTCATGCCGGCACCGCCGTCGTGGACGGGAGCGTGTCGCCGGGCTCGACCGCATCGGGTCCCGCGCTCGATCCGTCGCCGTCACCCGACCCGCTCCCGGAAGCGCCGTCCCGCTGGGCGCCGTTCGGGCTGGTCTCGGCCGGCGCCATCGCCTCCAGGAGCGTGACGCGGGGGATGACGCCGACCAGGCGCCCGGCGTCGTCCACGACCGGAAGGGGCAGGGGCGTCTCGGCGCAGGGTGCGAAGACCTCGGCGAGGGGTGCGTCGACGCCGACGGCGGTGACCTCGTCGCGGGTCAGCTCCACGAGGCGCTCCACGCCGCGCCGTTGACCGGCGAGGACGTCGTCGTCCCGCAGCGCGCCGAGGAGCCGGCGGTCCCGGTCGACGAGGTAGGCGGCCGACGTCTGCGCGTCGCGCATCTCGCGCAGTGCGCCGCGCGGGCCCGCTCCGACGACGACGACGGCCTTGGGCCGGACCATGACCGACGACGCGGTCAGCACCCGCGTGCGGTCGACGTCCGCGACGAACTGCGCGACGTAGTCGTTCGCCGGCTCGGAGAGGATCTGCTCGGAGGTGCCGACCTGGACGATGCGCCCGTCGCGCATGACGGCGATCCGGTCACCGAGCCGCATCGCCTCGTTGAGGTCGTGGGTGATGAACACGATCGTCTTGCCGAGCGTGTGCTGCAGCTCGACGAGCTGGTCCTGCATCTCCCGGCGGATCAGTGGGTCGAGGGCGGAGAACGCCTCGTCCATGAGGAGTACGTCGGTGCCCGCCGCGAGGGCGCGGGCGAGGCCCACGCGCTGGCGCATGCCGCCCGACAGCTCGGCCGGCAGGTGGTCCTCCCAGCCGCCCAGGCCGACCATCTCCAGCGCCTCGCCGGCCCGACGGCGGCGCTCCGTGCGGTCGACGTCCCGGATCGCCAGGGGGTAGGCGGCGTTGTCGATGATCGTGCGGTGCGGGAGCAGCGCGAAGTGCTGGAACACCATCGAGACGCGCTTCTGCCGGAGCACGCGGAGCTCGCGGGCGGACACGGCGCCGAGGTCCGCGTCGCCGAGCCGGATCCGGCCTGCGGTGGGCCGCCACAGGCCGTTGAGCATGCGGATCAGCGTCGACTTGCCCGACCCGGACAGCCCCATGACGACGAAGGTCTCGCCGGCCTCCACCTCGAACGAGGCGTCAATGACCGCCGCCGTCCCGTGCGCCCTGATGTCGTCCCGGTCGGCGCCGGCCTGGAGGAGCCGGACCGCCTCGGCCGGTCGCCGGCCGAAGACCTTGTAGACGTTCTCAGCACACAGGATGGTCACGAGAGCTCACCTTTTCGTCCTTGCGCGGCGGTGCCGGTGGCCCCGGGTCCGGGGCCACCGCCGCCACGGCCGGGCCGTGCCGACGACCCACGGGCCACCGGCCGCCTTCCGGCCGCCGACCACCCTCCCCGAGCCCGCAAGCCACGGTCCACCCGGACATATCGGGACGAACAGGGCGCAATAGGGGCGGCCCGATGACGCCGATCGGTGGCTGACCAGGGTCTTTGGCTTTGCTCGATCGTTACGCGGTCGTGACCGAAACTCGTTCGGAGAACCCCCCGATCGGAGCAACCCCGGGCCTCGTCCGGCGCGCAGGAGACCGGGCGTACCGGGAGCGCATCCTCCTGGGCCGCCCGTGTCGGGCGCTCTCGCCGGGCACCGCCCAGAAGATCACGGGGGACGCGCGCCGTGCGGTCACGTACGATGGACGTGCTTGGCGCAGGTGATGCCGTCGGCCCGGAGGGGCCGCGCCGGGCGAAGGCGGACCCGCACGCGACGCACGACCTCGCGCGCCCGAGCCGTCGGCCCCTGTCCTGCGCGCCCTGTCGCGCCGTCCCATCCGAGGTGAAGCATGTCCGCTCAGCACTTCGACGAGGTCCCCGGTCGGTTCAAGGTCCGCGACCTCTCGCTGGCCGCCGCCGGCCGTCACCAGATCCGGCTCGCCGAGCACGAGATGCCGGGGCTGATGGCCCTGCGCGCCGAGTACGCGGCCACGCAGCCGCTCGCCGGCGCCCGCATCGCCGGCTCCCTGCACATGACCGTCCAGACGGCCGTCCTCATCGAGACGCTCGTCGCGCTCGGCGCGCAGGTGCGCTGGGCCTCCTGCAACATCTTCTCCACCCAGGACGAGGCCGCGGCCGCGGTCGCCGTCGGCCCGGACGGCACGCCCGAGGACCCCCAGGGCGTCCCCGTGTTCGCCTGGAAGGGCGAGACGCTCGAGGAGTACTGGGAGTGCACCGAGCAGATCCTGCTGTGGCAGGGTGAGGGCCCCACGATGATCCTCGACGACGGCGGCGACGCCACCCTGCTCGTGCACCTCGGCGTGGACTTCGAGGCGGCCGGCGCCGTCCCCGCGGACCTCGCCCCGGGCGACCAGGGCTACAGCCACGAGTACAACGTCATCCTCGGGGTCCTGCGCCGCTCCCTGCCCGTGGACCCGCAGCGCTGGACCCGGATCGCCCAGGGCATCGGCGGCGTCAGCGAGGAGACGACGACGGGCGTGCACCGCCTGTACCAGCTCGCGGAGGAGGGGCGCCTGCTCTTCACCGCGATCAACGTCAACGACTCGGTGACCAAGTCCAAGTTCGACAACAAGTACGGCATCCGGCACTCGCTGCCCGACGGCATCAACCGCGCCACCGACGTGCTCATCGGCGGCAAGGTCGCTTTCGTCGCCGGCTACGGCGACGTCGGCAAGGGCGCCGCGGAGTCGCTGCGCGGCCAGGGGGCGCGCGTCATCGTCTCCGAGATCGACCCGATCTGCGCCCTGCAGGCCGCGATGGACGGCTACGAGGTCGCGCGCCTGGAGGACGTGCTCGAGGAGGCGGACTTCTTCATCACGACGACCGGCAACAAGGACGTCATCCGCGTCGAGCACATGACCCGGATGAAGGACAAGGCCGTCGTCGGCAACATCGGGCACTTCGACAACGAGATCGACATGGCCGGCCTCGAGGCCGTGCCCGGCGTCGTCAAGACCGAGATCAAGCCCCAGGTCCACGAGTGGACGTTCCCGGCCGACGGCGATCGGCCCGCGCGGTCGATCATCGTGCTCTCGGAGGGGCGTCTGCTCAACCTCGGCAACGCGACCGGTCACCCGTCGTTCGTCATGAGCAACTCGTTCTCGAACCAGGTCATCGCGCAGATCGAGCTGTTCCGCAACGCCGAGGCGTACCCGCTCGGCGTGCACCGCCTGCCGAAGGTGCTCGACGAGAAGGTCGCGCGCCTGCACCTCGACGCGCTCGGGGTCCGGCTCACGCAGCTCAGCAAGGAGCAGGCGGACTACATCGGCGTCGACGTCGCCGGTCCGTACAAGCCGGAGCACTACCGCTACTGAGCCCGGCGCGCCCCGGTGCTCCGCGCACGGGGCAGGGGCGTGATACTCGGTCCATGACCCGGGGGCGAGC
>JAEZBT010000204.1 GCA_023426865.1 Actinomycetes bacterium | reverse complement strand
CCGGCTACGGGCCGCTCGCGGCCGTGGCCGACCGGGTCACGGGCGACGTCGGCCCGCCCGGGGCGCGGGCGGCCGACGAGACGTGCGTGCTCGCCCTCGACCCCGTGCGGGTCCGCGAGCTTGCGGGCGACGACCTCGGCTACCTCGTGCCCTCGGAGGCGACCGTGGACGAGCTGGCGGGCGCGCACGTGGTCACCTGCGGGGGCGCGGAGCTCGAGCCCCAGGGCGCGCTGCTCGGCGTCGTGGTCCAGACGGAGCTCGCCGAGCGCACCTGGCCAGGTCACCGCGCACCGCGCGCGCTCGCGGGTGGGGCGCTCATGGGCCTCGGCATCGGGCTGCTGCTCGTCTTCCTCGGCTACTCCCTGTCGGTCGTGGACCGGAGCGGTGGCGGCCCCAGCCGGGGCGACGCCCTGCTCGCCGACCTCAAGGAGCGCATCCGCCGGGACCCGACGGAGCGCGAGGCCGTCATCGACTCGGTCGCGGCCGCGGTCGAGGAGGCGGACGCCCAGCAGGCACGCGCGTTCGCCGCGCTCCCGCTCGAGGACCTCCTCGTCACGATGTCCGACGACGTCGACCTCACCCACGACGCCTTCCTCACCGAGTACCTCGTGGACACCGGCCGCGCCCGGCGGCCCGCGACGCACGATCCCGCCGAGGCCGCGCGCGCCGAGGCCGCGCTGCAGCTCGCCCTCGACCGGCAGCGCGACGTCATGGCGAAGGACCCCGAGGAGGTGGCGCGTGTCCGCGCCTACGTCGCGGACCTCGTCGACCGCCTGAACGCGGAGGTCACGGCGCAGCGGGAGGCGGGCCTCGCCGGGACCCACGTCTCGAGTGGGATCGACCGGGACGCCGTCGTGATCACCGACGACCTGCTGCGGGAGCACCTCGTGGCGACCGGCGCGATCTCCGCGACCGAGATGGCCGCGCCCGGCCTGCCCGCCTACCTGCGCGGCCTCGCCTGGTCGGCGCTGTTCGTGCCGACCATCGGTCTCCTCGCCTGGGTGATGACCGCGTTCGACGATGGTGACGTGCCGTGGCGGTGGGAGACTGTGGCCACGCAGGCGGGCGTCGACGCCTTCGTCGCCCACTACGAGGAGCTCGGCGTCGACGTCGAGCTTCCGGCCGACCGCGAGGGGCTCGAGGCCGTCGCGTTCTACAACGACGTCGAAGGCACGCGCGGCACCGACACGTGCTTCGGGTGGGTCATCAGTGGACGTGCGCTCCTGCAGTGCGGTCCGTCGACGAACGAGCGCGACTGGACCTGAAGCGACGCGGCTCGCCGGCGCCGACCGGACCTGGACGGGCGCCGCCGGGCGCCCCGGAGGACGATGACCGGGTACCCGCCGACGAGCATCGGAGCGTCATGCCGAGCGACCTGACCCTCAAGGCGATGAACGCCGCGCATCGTGCCCTGATCGCGGTGACGCGCGGCCGGCGCGGGTGGAGCTTCGGGCGGACGCCGGCGCTCGAGCTCACCACGACGGGCCGCCGCACCGGCCGGCCGCGGACGACGATGCTCACCTCGCCCCTCCAGCTCGGGGACGCGCTGGTGGTCGTGGGCTCGCGCGGCGGCGACGACCGGCACCCGGCCTGGTACCTCAACCTGGTCGCGCACCCGGACGTGCTGGTCGCGCGCGAGGGTCGCCCGCCCGTCCCGATGCGGACGCGCGTGATGTCCGACGCCGAGCGCGCCCAGCACTGGCACACCATCACGCGCACGCACCCGAACTACGCGGCCTACCAGCGGAGGACGACGCGCGTCATCCCCCTGGTGGTCCTGGAACCGTCGTCCTAGCCCACGCGCTCCGCGCCCTCGCGGGCCAGCCGGATCAGCTCGTCCAGGCTCACCGGCAGCTCGGCCTGGTCGGTCTCGACGCCGACGACGAGCAGCCGCGCATCGTCCAACCTGATGAGGGCTAGCTCGCCCTGGCCACCCTCAGCGGTCTCGGTGCGCCAGCCGACGGTGTCCGCGCCGAGACCGGTCAGCGGCTCAATCGTGTCGCCGTCGGCCGCGTTGAGGCCGTCCACGCAGAGCTGCGCCTTCTCTTCGAAGGCCGCCAGGAGGTAGTCGGAGCTGTACCCGTCGGCGGAGCGGTCCACGATCGTCGCGCCGGCCGAGGCCCGCCCGTCGAACCGCAGGCGGGAGGTCGGCGTCAGCCGGAAGTAGGCGTACGGGTCGAGCGGCGAGCACCAGGTCCAGCCCGGCGCGGTGGCCTCGTCCGCGTCGTGCGTCGCCTCGACCACGCCCTCGACGTCGTCGGCGTCGAGCAACGTCGGGTCCGGTTGCGTGCATCCGGCAAGGGCGAGGCTCAGCGCCAGCGTCGCGACGACGCCCGTCGTGCCGGCGGTGCTCGAGGCGGCGCCGGGACCGCGCCGGGGGCGCCTCATTTGGAGTGCCAGTCGGTGAAGGGGTCCTTGTACAGGAGCTCCAGCTGGGTGGGGCTGAGGATGCTGCCCAGCTTGCTCGAGGCCTCGCCGTAGTACGTCTGGATCTGCTCCGGGGGGATCTCGGCCAGCGTGATCAGGCGCGGGGGCACCGGGTCGGCGGGGTTGTCGACCATCCACGTGTCCGCCATCACGGCCTCGTCGAACGGGACGAGCCCGGCCTTGGTCAGGGCCAGGTACGTCGTGATGACCGCGTTCTGCCGCCCGAGCATCGCCTGGCCGGTCTCGGCGTCGCGCACGGCGTCCTCGCTGCTGCCCCAGACCTCCGTGATCGTGTCGGTCGGGATCTCCTGGAGGTGGTTCCAGGCGATGTTCACGACCTCCTTGGCGGTCTCGCCGACGACCTCACCGATCGCGTCCGCACCGGGCACGGGGATCAGGCCGACGGCCTCCGAGACGAACCCCGTGAACGCGGCCACCTGCTGGTCGCGGGAGATGGCGCCCTCGATGGCGATGTCACCCACGGCGTGCTGCATGTAGCCCTCGAGGCGGGCGCTGCGATCGATGACGCTCTGCAGGGCCGCGTTGTCCGTCGTCGCGCCGTCGGGGTGCTGGTCCGCGAACGAGTAGAGCTGCTCCATCCGGAAGCCGGCGACCCCCTCGGCGACGCGGGCCATGCCCTCCTCGGTGCTGAGCGCCACCTTCAGCAGTCCGTCGAGGTCGGGCTTGTCGAGCAGCGGGTAGTGGTCGTAGTGCGGGAGGTAGTCCTCCGCGTCGGTGGTGCGCACTCCCGCGCCGAAGTCGTCGGGCGTGCTCGTCGCCAGCTCGACCGCCGGCATGTAGTTCCTGAGCAGCTGGCCCACCGGTTCGGCTGCGCCCCACGCGTACTCGGCGGTGAACCGGGGGTTCTCGGGAAGCCGGTCGAGGTAGTCCGAGACGAACATGGCGGTCCGCTGCGGGTCGTTCGCCAGGTTCTCCGGGTCCGAGCCGATCGCAAGCCCGGCCTCGGCGATCCCGGCGAAGCCGTCGCGTTGCCAGTCGCGCTCCTCGAAGTAGAACTCGGACCGCGTGGCGCCGTCCGTGCCCTCGGTGAAGAACTCCAGGCCCACGTCCGGGTGCTGGGCGAGCAGGCCCATCGCGGACGCCGTCGGGTCGGGCAGGTAGGGGTGCGTCCCCTCCTCCCACGTGTAGACGTGGCCGTCCAGGAAGTTCAGCGGCGAGGACATCGAGTCGTGGTACGCCCACTGCGACGCGCGGAACGGGTCGTTCCGCTCGAACTCGTCGAGCTGCCAGACCGCCCCGCGCACGAACTCGTCGCTGTAGTCGCCCTCGCGCAGCAGGTAGTCCAGCACCGAGGCGTTCGAGAAGTTCGAGTACGGGTACTCGTTCTGGAACGCGATCTGGTCCTCCAGCGGGATGTCGTACGTCGCGCACCGGACGAGGTCACGCGCGTACTGCTCACCGTCGAACCCCGGCGCCGTCGTCGCGACCTGCAGGCTCGAGCGGATCTCGTCGGCGAGGACCACGAGCTCGGCCTGCGTCGTCTCGTCGATCATGGCCGCCGAGACGCTGCTGAGCAGGGCGAGCGTCTCCTGGGGCTCGATCTCCGCGTACATGGCCGCCATCAGGACCGGGTCGTCCCCGAACGCGGCGAACAGCTCGGTGCAGCGCTCGACCTGCTCCGGGTCCCGCAGCAGCTGGGCGTCGCGCGACACCGTGTCGAGCTCGGCGGCGATGCGGCCGCCCAGGATCTCCTTGGCCTGCGGCGACATGAGCTCCGACAGCCGCTCGTAGGAGTCGGGGTGCTCGAGGAGGTAGTCGGCCTGCTCGGTCGGGCTGAGCTCCAGGAAGTCGAGGGCCTCGCGCTGCTCGGCGAGGGTGCCGACGGTGTTGACATCCGTCGTGGCGGCGCTGCGCAGCACCGCCGCCAAGGTGTCGTCGGCGTTCTGCGCGGAGGTGAGGGCCTCGTCGATCTGGTTGCTCAGCTGGGCCGCCGTCACGTACGCCCAGCGGGCGTCCTCGCTGTTCTCGAACGTCCGCGTGACGCGCACGGCACCGGTGGTCCCGTCGACCGACAGGTCGTAGAGCGAGGCGGTCGAGTACGCGGCCGCGAGCGCGTCCTTGGCGGCGCGGATCGAGGTTGCGGCCGCGTCGAGGGCGGCGACGACGGTGGCGGCCTCGGCGACCTGGACCGCGAGAGCGTCGGCGAGCCGCTGGTGGGCGACCTGGGCGGCGACGGCGGACTGGAAGGTCCACGACGTCGGCACACGGCCGGCGGCGAGCTCGTCGCTCTGCCTGATCAGGACGCTGCGGTTCGCGGCGATGTCGTCCGAGATCTCCTGCACCAGGTCGGGGCGCCATGACCTGAGCTGGTTGGGGGTGACCATCAGACGGCCTCCGTCCCGCCGGCCACGAACCGATGCATGTTGGTGGGACCGGGCGTCGGGGCCGCGGGCGGCATCGCGAACGGGGGCCCGGGCCACACGGCCGGCGGCGCCATCGGCGTCATCGGGAACTGGTTGTAGGTGCCGGCCGCGTGCGTGTCGACGGCGTCCCAGGCGGCTGCCGCCTCACGCATCGACTGCGCGTGCTGCTCGGCCTGGGTCGCCCACGCCGCGTACGACTCCGCCCACGCCCCGGCGAGCGTCGTCCCGGCGGTGCCGCTCGCGCTTCCGGTGAGGGCGGCCGCGATGCCGCCCACCTCGCTGGGGACGTGGTTGCGGACGACGGCCGCCACCCCCGCCACCGTGTCCGCCGCCTTACGGACGTCGCCGGTCCTGATCCGTCCCATGTGGGTCGCTCCCTCGTGTCACGCCTGAGCCGAGGGTAGTGATGTCCGATTCGTCATACCCTGCGTTTCCGCAGGTCGAACGGGTCGATGCGGCTGCTCAGCTCTCCGGGGTGGTCACCTGCTCGTCGAGGCGGTGCCGCTCGTCGACGATCTGTGCACCGGCCGCGATCAGGGCGAGCTCGTGGGCGCGGAAGTGGTGCCCGCAGAAGTGGAGCGCGAGGCTGTCGGGGCCCGGAAGGGTGGCCCGGACGTACGCCTGCGCGCCGCAACGGTCGCAGCGGTCCTGGCGGGTCAGGGTCGCGGACGGGCTGGTGGCGACGGGCATCTCGGCGTACCTCGCTTCGTTGACGGCGCACCCGGGCCTGGGGACCCGGCTGAGCGTGACATCTCTGCGAACGGCCGCGATGCCGCTCGGATTCCAGATCGGCCGTTCGCCTGCGGGTGAAAGGGATCGGGTGGGCGAATCGCCATCGGCGGCCCGACGCGCGGGCGGGCCTGAGCGCACGCCGCCCGGCCCTCGCGCATCGGCGGCCCGACCCCCGAGCGGGCCACCGCCCGGCTCCCGCGCATCGGCGGCCCGACCCCCGAGCGAGCACCCACAGCCGCTCTTGTGACCAGAGTGACTGGAGGGGTGGGTGTGCCGTCACAGCGGCCTCACCCGTCACTCCCGTACCAAGAGCAGCTGTCGGTGCACGCACGGAGAGGGTCGGGCTGGGTGGGAGGGGAGCGGGTCGGGCTGGGTGGGCGCGTCGCCGTCGGGCCCGACGCGCGGCCTCGCCCGACCCGGACGAAGGACCCCACGGCGCGCGCTCCGCGACTAGCGTTCCGACCATGGACTCCACCGAGATCTGGGACCTCATCGAGACCGCCCGCGACGAGGCCGACGACCCGGGTGACGCGGACTCCGTCGCGGAGACCCTCGTCCGGCTGCTCGCCGACCGCGACCCCGAGGTGATCGAGGAGTTCGACGTCGCGCTCGCGGGGCTGGTCGCGGAGAGCTACACGACCGAGCTGTGGGCCGCCGCCTACCTCATCAACGGGGGCGCCTCCGACGACGGCTTCGACTACTTCCGCGGCTGGCTCATCGCGCAGGGCCGCGACGTGTTCGAGGCGGCCGTCGCCGACCCGGACTCCCTCGCCGACGTCCCCGCCGTCCGCGGCGCGCTCGCGGAGGGGGACGAGCTCGAGTGCGAGGCGATGCTCGGCGTCGCCTGGGACGCCTACTCGGCCGCCACCGAGGACGACCTGCCTGACGCCGGCAAGCGCCCCCTCCCGGAGCTCGCGCCGATGTGGGACTTCGACGACGAGCACGCGATGGGCGAGCGTCTGCCCCGCCTGACCACGCTCGCCTACGACGTCGACTGACGCGTCACCCCGCCACAACAGCGTCAGCGGACCGTCCAGCCGCCGTCGATCATCACCGGTGCGCCGTGGATGAAGCCGGCGTCCGTGCTGGCCAGGAACGCGACGAGCTTGGCGATCTCCTCCGGCTGGCCGTGCCGGCCGGCGGGTACCGAACGGACGATGTCGACCACCGGCAGGTCGGAGTTGAGCACGTCGCGGGTCATCTCCGTCTCGACGGCGCCCGGGCAGACGGCGTTCGCGCGCAAGCCCTTCTGCCCGTAGTCGAACGCGAGCTGGCGCGTGAACCCGAGGATGGCGTGCTTGCTGGACGTGTACGCCGCGCCGCCGCCACCGGCCACCGCACCCGCGATCGAGGAGACGCTCACGACGGCCGAGTCCTCGTGGCTGAGCAGCTGGTCGAGCAGCGCCTTCGTCACGTTGAACGGGCCGGTCAGGTTGACCCCGATGATGCGGTCCCAGAGTTCGTGCGAAGTGTCGCCGACGCTCGCGTAGTCGTCGAGGATGCCCGCGTTGTTGACGAGCACGCGGACCGGGCCGAGCTTCTCCCGCACCGTCTGCGCCATCGCGGCGACCTGGGCGCGGTCGGAGATGTCGGCCTGGATCGCCAGCGCCGTGCCGCCCGCCGCCCGCACGGCCTCAGCCACCCGCTCCGCCGTCTCCAAGGACAGGTCCACGGCCGCGACGTGCGCCCCGCGCGCGGCGAGCTCCTTGGTGATGGCGGCCCCCATGCCGGCGCCGGCGCCGGTGACGAGAGCGACCTGACCTTCGAACGTGCTGGACATCGTGACCTCCACGTGCTGGATGATGATCAATCCACGCTAGCCCGGACCACGGCAGGCAGCCCGGGTCACCGCCGCTGGGAGCGGGTGAAGACCCGACAGTCCGGAGACGGCGTGACCGAGTGCCGAGCGCAGATCCTCGTCGGCGCCGTGCTCGCGGCACCCCGGGCGTCGGTCGGGCTACTCCGGCAGCACGTACAGGTACATGAGCAGGTAGTGCAGCAGGGCCGCGACCACCACGAGGACATGCCAGATCTCGTGGAACCCGAACACGCCCGGGACCGGGTTCGGCTTCTCGATGACGAACAGCACGAAGCCCACGCTGTAGACGATGCCGCCGGCCGCCATCAGCGCGTACGCCCCGAACGGCAGGGACGTGCCCGCGCCCGCGAGCAGCACCGGCATCCAGCCGAGCGCGATGTACAGGGTGTTCGTCACGTACTTCGGCAGCGTCCGCAGCACCGACCGCAGCACGATGCCGATGGCGGCGATCACCCACACCGCGCCCAGCACGGCCCAGCCGTACGTGTTCCGGAACAGCACGAGGACCAGCGGCGTCACCGACCCGGCGATGAGCAGGAACACCGAGGTGTAGTCGAGGGTGCGCAGGATCTCGTTGACCCGCGGGCCCTTGTCGATGCCGTGGTGCAGCGTGCTCGAGACGAAGAGCATGAGCACCGAGAACGCGTAGACGCTGAACCCGACGATCTTCCAGACGTCGCCCTGTGCGCCCGCCTGCGCGACCAGCAGCGCGGACCCGACCAGCGCGAAGCACGACGCCGCGAGGTGGGTGACGGTGTTGATGCGCTCGTCGGTGACGTGGACGCTGCCGTCCCTGCTCAGCGGCCGTGTCTCCACGAGGCCGCAGCCTACCGAGGCCGCGCCCGGCGAGCCGCAGCCGGCGAGCCGCACCCGTGCGGGACCTCAGCCCCGCGCGGGCCGGGCTCCCGCCCGCTTCCATGAGGCATGCCCCGGTGCCCCCTCGACCTCACGGTCGGCTCGATGGCCGCGATGCTCAACGCGGAGCTCGTCGACCACCCCGTCTACGACGGCTTCGAGCTCCAGTGGTTCGACGACGACGTGCACGGCACCGGTCTGCTCGCCTTCCTCTCCCGACGCGCGGACCGCGTGTTCGACTACTACCGCTCACCCGGCCTGCGCGTGGACCCCGAGGCCTACCGCATCGGCGGCGGCACGGGCGCGTGGACCGAGACGGAGTTCGAGGTGGCGCGCCTGGCGATGCACCCCGACGGCGTGGACGCCGAGGTGCGGTTCGTCGACGTCGACGGCCGCGCGATCGAGGTGGTCGTCGACGACCGGGACGGCCGGCCGCGGCGCCAGGCTGGCTTCCTCGCGCCGGTGAGCAGCGCGATCACCGACCCCGCGTTCCTGATGATCGCGTGGATGCCGGGCTTCGACCTCGTGCACGTCGGCGCGCGCGAGCCGGTGGTCCGCATCGACGGCGTCGACGCCGCGACCGGGCGTCTGCCCGCCCGCCGCCTGCACCGCCGGCACCTGGTCAAGGTCGCGGCGCCCGTCGTCACCGTGCACGTCGGCCGGGAGCACGACGGCCCGCTCGCCGACGTCGCCCAGGCGGACACCGAGTGGACCCCCGAC
>JAEZBT010000160.1 GCA_023426865.1 Actinomycetes bacterium | reverse complement strand
ACCCACGCCCAGCCCGTCACGGCCGTCGCGGTGAGCACGCCCACCGCCAGGGCGCGGCGCGCGAGCCGTCGGACGATCACGCAGGTGCATCGGCCCGATCGGCGCGCGCCTCAAGGGCCGGGACGCCCGGCTCGGGGCACCCGTGACCCGGGCGGCCTGCCTAGCCGTCGAAGCGCGCCTGCACGGCCTCACCGTGGGCGGGCAGGTCCTCGTCCCGGGCGAGCGCGACGACGCGGTCCGCGAGCGCCGCCAGGGCCGGCGCGTCGTACTCCACGACCTGGACGGCCCGCAGGAAGCTGTGCACGCCGAGCCCGCTCGAGAAGTGGGCGCAGCCGCCGGTGGGCAGGACGTGGTTCGAGCCCGCCATGTAGTCCCCGAGCGAGACCGGCGACCACGGGCCCACGAAGACCGCTCCCGCGGACGTGACCCGTTCGGCCACCCGCGCGGCGTCCGCCGTCTGCACCTCGAGGTGCTCGGCGCCGTAGGCGTTGCAGACGGCCAGCCCCTGGTCCAGGTCGTCGACGAGCACGATGGCGGACTGCGGTCCGCCCAGCGCGGTGCGCACGCGCTCGGCGTGCCGAGTCGCGGCCACCCGCGGCCCGAGCTCGCGCTCGACGGCGTCGGCGAGGTCGGCGTCGTGGGTCACGAGCACCGAGGCCGACGTGGGGCCGTGCTCGGCCTGGGAGACGAGGTCCGCCGCGACGTGCCGGGGGTCCGCGGTCCCGTCGGCGAGCACGGCGATCTCGGTCGGGCCCGCCTCGGAGTCGATGCCCACCACGCCGCGCACGAGGCGCTTGGCGGCCGTCACGTACTGGTTGCCGGGGCCCGTGATCACGTCGACGGGCTCGCACAGCACCTCGCCGTCGAGGTCGCCGTCCCCGGCGGCCCCGTAGGCGAGCATCGCGACCGCCTGCGCGCCGCCGACCGCGTAGACCTCGTCGACGCCGAGCAGCGCGCACGCGGCGAGGATGGTCGGGTGCGGCAGCCCGCCGTGGGCCCGCTGCGGCGGGCTCGCGACGGCGAGGCTCGCCACGCCGGCCTCCTGCGCGGGCACGACGTTCATGACCACCGACGACGGGTACACCGCGAGTCCACCGGGGACGTAGAGACCGACCCGACGGACCGGCAGCCAGCGCTGCCGCACCTGCGCCCCCGGCCCGACGTCCACGGAGAACGCGGCGGGCACCTGTGCGGCGTGGACCGTCCTTGCGCGTCGGATGGACTCGGTGAGCGCTGCGCGGACCAGCGGGTCGAGCGTGTCGACGGCGTCGCGGATCGCCTGCGCCGGGACCCGCAGGTGCTCCGGCCGCACGCCGTCGAGGCGCTCGGAGAGGTCCCGCAGCGCGGCGGCGCCCCGGTGCCGCACGTCCGCCACGAGCGGGGCGACCTGCTCGGCGGCGGTCGCGACGTCGAGCTCGGGACGGGGCAGCGTGGCGGCGAGCTCGCGCGCCGACAGGCGGCGGCCTCGCAGGTCGATCCTGATCACGCCCGCGAGTCTAGGTCGGCACCCGGGCCGCAGGCGTCGGCAATACGTCCCGCGAGACGGCCGGCCGCCGACCCCCCGCGCAATCCCTACCGCCCCTACCGCGTCATGTAGGCGGAGCCCATGACGCGGTCGACCACGAGCCGCAGGACGATGCGCGTCGGCGACGGCTCGAGGTGCCGGTAGCGCGCCGCGTACCGCCGCTCGGCGTCCGCGACGACCCCGGGGTCGCGCGAGACGGTCAGCTCGCCCTCGAGCGTGAGCCACCGTCCGCCGTCGACCTGGCACAGCGCGCCACGCGCCGGCACGCCCCGCGCCGCCGCGTCCTCGATGTTGCGCACCTTGGCCGAACCTTCGCGCGTGGTCGTGATGGCAGTCCCCCGCTCGGCGTCCCAGGTGAAGGCCACCGGGACGACGTGCGGGGTGCCGTCGGGCCGCAGCGTGGTGAGCGTGGCCAGGTGCCGCTCGACGACGAAGACGCGCTGCTCGGGGGTCAGGGCGATCACCCGGCGAGTCTGTCATCCCGGCGGGCGTCGCCGCCCGGCCCGGCCCGCCGCACCTACGGGACGAGGCAGCCGGGGCCGAGCAGGGCCTTGAGATCGCCGAACAGCGCGGACGACCGCTCGATCCGCAGCGTGTCCTCCAGCCGCATCACCGTCGCGCGCCCGGGCTGCGTGAGACGCAGGTTGACCTGCGTCACCCCGGGGTGCGCGCCCAGGATCTCGCGCAGCCGCTCGACGACCGGGGGTGTGCACCGGCTGACCGGCATCGTGATCGTCACGGGACGTGAGTCGGCGGCCGAGACGTCCGGCAGGGACACCTCCATCGCCTGGAGCTGCACGGCGTCGTCGCGCCGGCGCACGCGGCCGCGCACGGTCACCACGGCGTCCTCCGCGAGCATCGTGGCGTAGCTCAGGTACGTCTCGCCGAAGAAGAGGACCTCGATCGAGCCGTCGATGTCCTCCAGCGTCACGACGGCCCACGGGTTGCCGTTCTTGGACATCTTCCGCTGGAGCGACGTGATGAGCCCGCACACGGTGACGGCCGAGCCCTCAGGGCGGGTCTCGTCGGCCGTGAGCGTGGTGATCGAGCAGTCCGACGCCGTGGCCAGCACGTGCTCCAGCCCGGACAGCGGGTGGTCGGAGACGTACAGGCCGAGCATCTCCCGCTCGAACGCGAGCCGCTGCTTCTTGTCCCAGTCCGGCACGTCCGGGACCTCGACGGTGACCGTGACGGCGTCGTCGTCCGCGCCCATCCCCGCGAAGAGGTCGAACTGCCCCTCCGCCTCCTTGCGCTTGATCCCGACGACGGCGTCCACCGCCTGCTCGTGGACCAGCAGCAGGGCGCGGCGCGAGGGCGCGAGCGAGTCGAACGCACCGGCCTTGATGAGCGACTCGATCGTCCGCTTGTTGCACACGACGGCGGGCACCTTGTCGAGGAAGTCGGTGAAGGACGTGAAGTCGCCCTTCTGCTCGCGCGCCGCGACGATCGCCTCGACGACGTTCGCCCCCACGTTGCGCACGGCCGTCAGGCCGAAGCGGATGTCGCTGCCGACGGCCGTGAAGTTCGCCGACGAGGAGTTCACGTCGGGCGGCAGCACGGTGATGCCCATGTGCCGGCACTCGCCGAGGTACAGAGCCGACTTGTCCTTGTCGTCGCGCACGCTCGTGAGCAGCGCCGCCATGTACTCGGTCGCGTAGTTGGCCTTGAGGTAGGCGGTCCAGTACGACACGACGCCGTACGCGGCGGAGTGGGCCTTGTTGAACGCGTAGTCGCTGAACGGCAGCAGGATGTCCCACAGCGTCTTCACGGCGTCCATCGAGAAGCCGCGCTCGGCCATGCCCGCGGAGAAGGCCGCGAACTGCTTGTCCAGCTCGGCCTTCTTCTTCTTGCCCATCGCGCGACGCAGGATGTCCGCCTGGCCGAGGCTGTAGCCCGCCACCCGCTGCGCGATGGCCATGACCTGCTCCTGGTACACGATCAGGCCGTAGGTCGTGTCCAGGATGTCGCGCAGAGGCTCCTCGAGCTCCCGGTGGATCGGCACCACCGGCTGCTGGCCCGTCTTGCGCAACGCGTAGTTCGTGTGCGAGTTCGCGCCCATCGGGCCCGGCCGGTACAGCGCGCCGACGGCGGAGATGTCCTCGAAGTTGTCCGGCCGCATGAGCCGGAGCAGCGTGCGCATGCCGCCGCCGTCGAGCTGGAAGACACCGAGGGTGTCGCCGCGGCCCAGGAGCTCGTAGGTGGCCTTGTCGTCGAGCGTGAGCGACTCGAGCTCGACCGGGTCCTTGCCGTTCATGACGATGTTCTCGAGAGCGTCGTCGAGGATCGTCAGGTTCCGCAGCCCGAGGAAGTCCATCTTGATCAGGCCGAGGCCCTCACAGGTGGGGTAGTCGAACTGGGTGATGATCGCGCCGTCCTGCGGACGGCGCATGATCGGGATGATGTCGATGAGCGGCTCGCTCGACATGATCACGCCCGCTGCGTGCACGCCCCACTGGCGCTTGAGGCCCTCGATGTCCCGCGCGAGGGTCACCACGGCCTGCGCGTCCGGGTCGGTGGAGTGCAGCTGGCGGAACTCCTCGGCCTCCGCGTGCCGGGGGTGCCCCTTGTCGAAGATCCCGGACAGCGGGATGTCCTTGCCCATGACGGCGGGCGGCATCGCCTTGGTGAGCTTCTCCCCCACGGCGAATGGGTAGCCGAGCAGCCGGGCCGAGTCCTTGAGGGCCTGCTTGGCCTTGATCGTGCCGTAGGTGACGATCTGCGCGACGCGGTCCTCGCCGTACTTCTCCGTGACGTACCTGATGACCTCGCCGCGCCGGCGCTCGTCGAAGTCGACGTCGAAGTCGGGCATCGAGACGCGGTCGGGGTTGAGGAACCGCTCGAAGATCAGTCCGTGCTGGAGCGGGTCCAGGTCGGTGATGCGCATCGCGTACGCGGCCATCGAGCCGGCACCGGAGCCGCGACCGGGGCCGACGCGGATCCCGTGGTCCTTGGCCCAGTTGATGAAGTCGGCGACCACGAGGAAGTACCCCGGGAAGCCCATCTGCGTGATGACCTGGGTCTCGTACTCAGCCTGCTTGCGCACGTGGTCGGGGATCCCGGCCGGGTAGCGGACGGCGAGGCCCCGCTCGACCTCCTTGATGAACCAGCTCGTCTCGTCCTCGCCGGGCGGCGTCGGGTAGCGCGGCATGAAGTTCGCGCCGTCGGAGGCCGTCGTGAACGAGACGTCGCACTGCTCGGCCAGACGCAGTGTGTTGGTGCACGCCTCGGGCAGCTCGGCGAACAGGCGCAGCATGTCCTCGGTGGACCGCACGTGGTAGCCGTCGCCGTCGAACTTGAAGCGGTCGGGGTCAGCCAGCGTCGAGCCGGAGTTGATGCACAGGAGCGCGTCGTGCGCGTCGTGGTGCTCCGGTCGCACGTAGTGGGAGTCGTTCGTCGCGAGCAGCGGCGCGCCGACGTCCTGCGCGATCCGGATCAGGTCCTTGAAGACGCGCGTCTCGATCTCCGCGCCGTGGTCCATGAGCTCGACGTAGACGTTCTCCTTGCCGAAGACGTCCTGGAGCTCGCCGAGCGCGCGCACGGCCTGGTCGTACTGGCCGAGGCGCAGGCGCGTCTGGATCTCGCCCGACGGGCAGGCGGTGCCCACGGACAGCCCGCGCGAGTACCGCTGGAGCAGCTCCAGGTCCATGCGCGGCCACTTGCCCATCTGGCCGTCGAGTGAGGCCATCGAGCCGAGCCGGAACAGGTTGTGCAGGCCCTCGTTGTCGCGCGCCCACAGCGTGAGGTGCGTGTAGGCGCCGCCCGCCGAGACGTCGTCGTCGCGCTGGTGCTGCTCGCCCCAGCGCACCCGTGTCTTGTCGAAGCGGCTGGTCCCGGGCGTGACGTAGGCCTCGAGGCCGATGATCGGCTTCACCCCGGCCGCGCGCGCCTTGCTCCAGAACTCGAAGGCCCCGAAGAGGTAGCCGTGGTCCGTCATGGCGACCGAGCTCTGCCCGTGCGCCTTGACCTCGGCCAGCAGCTCGTCGATCTTGGCCGCGCCGTCGAGCATCGAGTACTCGGTGTGCACGTGCAGGTGGGCGAAGTCTCCTGCGGCGGCCATGGCGGCGATTCTAGGCGGGCGTCCCGACAGCCCCGCCGCGCCCGGGGGGGCGCCCCGCGTGTCGTCTCAGGGCCGGGCGCCGGCGCGTCTCACGGCCCGGTCAGTCGCCGCGCCGTGGGGCGCGCAGGTGCTCCCACGCGCTCGCGAGGTCCGCCGGGTACTCGCTGGTGACCTCGAGCCACTGCCCCGTCGCGGGGTGGGCGAAGCCGAGGCGGACCGCGTGCAGCCACTGCCGGGTCAGGCCGAGGCGCTGCGCCAGCGCCGGGTCCGCACCGTAGGTGAGGTCCCCGACGCACGGGTGCCGGACGGCGGCCATGTGCACGCGGATCTGGTGCGTGCGCCCGGTCTCCAGGTGCACCTCGACCAGCGAGGCCGCCGGCACCATCTCGAGGACCTGGTAGTGGGTCACCGAGGGCTTGCCGTCCGCGACGACGGCGAACTTGTAGTCGGCCGTGGGGTGCCGCCCGATCGGGGCGTCGATCGTGCCCTCCGTCGGCTCCGGGTGGCCCTGGACGACCGCGTGGTAGACCTTGTCGACCTCGCGCACCTTGAACGCGTGCTTGAGCGCCGTGTAGGCCAGCTCGCTCTTGGCGACCGCCATCAGCCCGGAGGTCCCGACGTCGAGGCGGTGCACCACGCCCTGCCGCTCGGCGGCGCCCGAGGTCGACACCCGGTACCCGGCGGCCGCGAGCGCGCCGACGACCGTCGGCCCCGTCCAGCCCGGCGAGGGGTGCGCCGCGACGCCGACCGGCTTGTCCACGACGACCACGTCGTCGTCGACGTACACGATCCGCATCCCGGGCACGGGCTCGGGCGGGGCGACGACGGCGGGCTCGTCGAGAGAGGTCAGGTCCACCTCGAGCCACGCACCGGCGACGAGGCGGTCCGCCTTGCCCACCGCACGACCGTCCACGACGACCGCGCCCGAGCCGGCCAGGTCGGCGGCGCGGGTGCGGGAGATGCCCAGCAGCCGCGAGAGCGCGGCGTCGACCCGGTCCCCGGCGAGGCCGTCGGGCACCGGCAGCGAGCGGGTGCTCACCGCCGGTCAGCGAGCTCGTCGCCCGCCGGCTCGTCCTCCACGCGCTCCGCCACCGGCTCGCCGGCCGTCGGGA
>JAEZBT010000139.1 GCA_023426865.1 Actinomycetes bacterium | reverse complement strand
GTTGATCTCAACACCTTCCCGCTTCAACAGTATATGCAAGCGACGATATCCGAAGCGACGCCTCTGGCTGGCCAGTTCCTTGAGCCGCGTACGGATCGCGACATCATCTCCCCGCGTCGACCGATAGCGGAACACGCGCGGATCGATGTCGACCAGGCCGCAAGCTCGGCGCTGCGAGTAGCCCTTTTCTTTCATTGCCCAGGTCACGGCGTTCCTCCTTGAGCCGGGCTTCAGAAGTTTTTTGCGAGCATCTCCTTCAACGTCGATACATCGAGCATCGCGTCGGCCAGGAGGCGCTTCAGTTTGCCATTCTCATCTTCAAGAGCCTTCAGCCGTTTGGCCTCAGCCACTTCCATGCCGCCATACCTCGAACGCCACTTGTAGAAGGTCGCGTCGCTGACGCCGTACTTGCGGCACAGTTCAACAGCCGAGAGCCCGGCCTGATGCTCCTTCAAAATACCGATGATCTGCTCGTCGCTGAAACGGGAACGCTTCATTCTCTGTCTCCTTCTCCGGAGAACAGACTAACCTCAAACCGAGGACATTCCAGGGGAGCAGGTCAGCGGCCGCAAATTGTTCAAACAGGGCCTGCTCTTCGAGCTGCTGCGTCTGCCGAAGGAGAGGAAGAAGGTCTGCTTGGAGCCTATCACACGTAGCGGCTTCGATCTCCTCTGAGCTTGAGGCGGACAGTTCCTCCAGCTTCAAGCAGAGATCAAGGAGGGCTTGGTGGTTCATCTCCAGGGTCGCCAGGTTGCGAGCAGAGAGGAGCTGCAGGGTTGCCATTTTGCTGGTCCTTTGATTGTTCGCTGCAAGATTATGGCGTCGACTGGAGCGGAGCGACTGCTCGAAGGACGCGCCTTTCCTGATGAACGATATCTCCATGCTCCACCACCGCCTGCCAAATGCGGTTGCCGACCCGGACTGTGACGCGCGTCTTGCCGAGGTCACTGTCTTCACCGCGTTCCACCGTGCTCGCGACGAGACCCATGCGGAGATAGCGCCGGAGGGTGTCGGCCGAGAGCTGGAATTCCTGCGCCAGCTCTTCGGGATCAAGGATCACATCATCGCAGCCATTGTAGTCTATCCTCATGACAGCAGCCCTTTGGTTGAAGCAGCAGCAGCTTCTTTCTATCACATCGGCTGCTGAGGTATTTGCCAAAACACAAATTGAAGGATGTCTTTCGCGAGGATCGGTAAGGCCTGAAGTGCTGATAGGATTGATCGTGACCAAGCTGCCCGTGACCGTCCGCTGGGCGTGAGCATTGTCGTCTGGTTACGGCATGCGCAGGCAGTGGGCGTCCCAAGACTCTCTAAGCGAGGTCTTTGCTTTGCATCAGCCAGCAAAGCCCTACCTTCCTCGTATGAGGTCGACGGCCGCTTGTCTTCTAACGGTCGAGAGCTGTGACCGACAGAGAAAACCGCGTTCATCGAAGCTCTTTTACTCATGAGATCCTCAAAGGGAGCCTGACATGCCGCACAATGATCGTTCCAGAAACATCACTGAAGGGATAGCCCGATCGCCGAACCGGGCGATGTACTACGCTCTCGGCTATGCTAAGGAGGATTTCAACAAACCAATGATCGGCGTTGCCAATGGCCATTCCACCATCACGCCCTGCAATGCGGGGCTGCAGCCATTAGCCGACGCAGCAGTTGCAGCCATCAAGGCGGCCGGCGCAAACCCCCAGATATTTGGAACCCCCACCATCTCCGATGGCATGGCGATGGGCACGGAAGGCATGAAATATTCGCTGGTCTCGCGGGAGGTTATTGCCGACTGCATCGAGCTCTCGGTGCAAGGCCAATGGATGGATGGCGTTCTGGTTCTTGGTGGTTGTGACAAGAACATGCCAGGTGGAATGATTGGTATACTGCGGGCCAATGTTCCCGCCATCTATGTCTACGGTGGGACGATCAAGCCAGGCTACTGGAAAGGCGAACCCCTTTCCATCGTCTCGGCTTTCGAAGCCGTGGGATCCTATATGGCAGGGACGATGGCAGCCGAAGATTTCGAAGGTATCGAACCCAATGCCTGTCCGACCACCGGTTCCTGTGGTGGCATGTACACGGCAAACACCATGAGCTCTTCCTTCGAGGCATTGGGAATGTCTCTCCTTGGATCTGCCAACATGGCAAACCCCGACGAGGAGAAACTGCAAAGCGCTGCTCAATCTGCCAAAATCTTGGTGGATGCAGTGAAGAAAGGCCTCAAGCCTCGTGACATCGTGACCCGAAAATCCATCGAGAACGCTGTTGCGCTGGTCATGGCGACAGGTGGGTCGACAAACGCCGTGCTCCACTATCTTGCGATCGCCCATGCCGCGGACATTGATTGGACACTGGATGACTTCGAGCGTGTGCGGCGTAAGGTTCCGGTGATCTGTGACCTGAAGCCCTCCGGCCGCTACATGGCGGTTGATCTTCATGCGGCAGGCGGGGTTCCACAGGTTCTAAAAGTGCTGCTGAACGCCGGATTGTTGCACGGTGACTGCCTGACGATAACCGGCCAAACTCTTGAGGAGGAACTGGCGGCGATCCCCGATCAACCACGGCTGGAACAGGACGTCATCATGCCGATTGAGCGAGCACTCTATCCTGAAGGTCACCTTGCAATCCTAAAGGGAAATCTGGCTGAGGCGGGTGCCGTCGCGAAGATCACAGGGTTGAAGAGCACAAAGATTACGGGTCCGGCAAGAGTGTTCAACGATGAACAAGCCGCAATGGCGGCCATTCTCGCCGATCAGATCACACCTGGAGACGTTCTGGTGTTGCGATATCTGGGTCCGAAAGGCGGACCGGGCATGCCTGAAATGCTTGCTCCCACTTCAGCCATCATCGGTCGCGGTCTGGGTGACAGCGTCGCATTGATCACCGATGGGCGCTTTTCGGGGGGCACATGGGGCCTGGTCGTCGGCCATGTAACGCCAGAAGCTTACGACGGCGGCGCGATTGCCTTGGTGGAAGACGGTGACCTCATCACCATCGATGCTGAACAGCACCTGCTCAGGCTTGAGCTAGACGAGGGGGAGATCGCAAGGCGACGAGCCCTATGGCGTAAGCCCCAACCGCGATACACCCGTGGCGTTCTTGGAAAATTTGCTTTGCTTGCGCGTCCAGCGAATGAAGGGGCGGTGACAGGCTGACTGTTGCACTAAGGGGGGCGAGACATGCAGTGGCTGCTTGCATGGACTCGA
>JAEZBT010000115.1 GCA_023426865.1 Actinomycetes bacterium | reverse complement strand
GTCGTCGCGGGCGCCGGGATCGCCCGGCTCCTCGCCGCCGCCCTCGACCTGCGCCTGCTCACGGGCCAGGCCGCCGAACCCGTCGTCGTGGTCCCGTGGTGGGCCGCGGCGCCGGTCCCGCTGCTCGTGCTCGTCGCGGTGGTCGTCGTGTCGGTGGAGGCCTCCGCCCGCCGTCGCGAGCGTCTGGGCCAGGTGCTGCGGATCGGCACGGCGCGCTAGCCCGTCCGCCGCTTGACCTGTCTATGGCTTCACAGCGCACCGTCGTGCCATGACCACGCCGAGAACCGCTCCCGCGCCCACCACCGCCCTGCACCGCTCCTTCACCCACGAGCACGTCGTCACGGCACCGCCGGACGCGCTCTTCCCCCTGCTGTGCCCCGTCCTGGAGTACGAATGGATCCCGACGTGGGACTGCCGCCTGGTGCACACAGCCAGCGGCGTCGCCGAGCACGGCTGCGTGTTCGTCACGGGCTTCGGGACGGGGGAGGAGACATGGGTCTGCACGACCTACCGCCCGCCGACGGCGATCGAGTACACGCGGTACGCCGACGGGGGCTGGGTGACGATGCTGTCGCTCGCACTGGCCCCGACCGCGGACGGGACCGCGCTGACCGTGCGCCAGACGTACACCGCGGTGACGCCGGAGGGCGAGCGCGCGGTGGCGGCGATGGACGAGGCGACCGAGCGGTCGGTCTGGACGGATCTGAGCCGGCTGGCGAGCGTGTACCTCGCGACGGGCCAGATGGGCCCGGCCTGACGGTCGGTCGGCTGGCCGCCCGCTTCGGGCTGTCCCGCAGCACGCTGCTCTACTACGACCGGATCGGCGTGCTGACCCCGTCCGTCCGCTCGGCGGCCGGCTACCGGCTCTATGGCCCCGACGACGTCCGGCGGCTCGCCCGGATCTGCGAGTACCGCCAGGTGGGTCTGCCGCTGGACGCCGTCCGGCGTGTCCTGGACGACGCCGACGACGTCGTGGCCGCGCTCGCGATCCGCCTCGCCGCGCTCGACCACGAGGCCCGCGAGGTCCAGCGCCAGCGCCGCGCGATCCTGGACTACCTGGACGACACCCGCACGCCGCCTGCGGCGCGTTTCGTCGCGCTGCTCGCGGCCGTCGGCGTGGACGACGAGCAGCGGGACCGGTGGCACGCGGCCTTCGAGCACGCGGACCCCGCCGAGCACCAGGAGCTGCTGGAGTTCCTGCGCCTGCCCGAGGAGTCGATCACCCGGATCCGTGCGCGGGCCCGGGACGTGGGCGGGCGTCAGCGCCGCTCGAGGAGCACCAACGTCTCGGCGTGAGCCGTCTGCGGGAACATGTCGAGCAGCCGGCCCCGCACCGGGACCAGGGACGGCATGCGGGCGAGGTCGCGCGCGAGCGAGACCGCGTTGCAGCTCGAGTACACGACCGCGCGCGCGTCGGACACCTCCAGCCATGCGGCGAGGTCGCCGATGCCCCGCCGCGGGGGGTTCACGACGACCAGCGCCGGCGCCCGTCCCGCCTCGCGGGCGAACGCGGCTGCGTCCCCGGCCACGAACCGGACGCCGGTCAGCCCGGCCCGGGCGGCGCTCGCCGTGGCGCTCGCGACGGCCTCCTCGCTCGTCTCGATCCCGACGACGTCGCGGCGCCCGTCGGCGACGTGCAGCGCGAACCCGCCGACGCCGCAGTACAGGTCCCAGACGGAGGCCGGGCCGAGCTCGTCCACCCACGCGCGGGCCTGGCGGTACAGGACCGTGGCCACCTCGGTGTTGGTCTGGAAGAAGCTCTGCGGGCGCAGCAGCAGCTCGACGTCGCCCAGCCGCATCGGTAGCGCGGCGTCCGGGGTGAGGACCTCCTCGCGCTCGCCCTCGAGCACCGCCGCGTGGACCGGCTGGACGTTGAGCGAGGCGACCCGCACGGGCAGCGTCGCCAGCAGCGCGGGCAGGTGCTTGCGCAGCCGGGCGAGCGGCTCGGTGGAGCGGCAGACGAACCGGACCATGAGCTCGCCGTCGGGGGACTGGGTGACCAGGACGTACTTGAGCTCACCGCGCCTGGTCCCGACGTCGTACGGCTCGAGGCGCGCGCGCGTGACGAAGCCGGCCAGCTCGTGCAGGGCGGCCCGCAGGCCAGGGGTGTGCAGCGGGCAGTCCCGCAGGTCGACGGTGCGCCCGAGCTCGTCCAGCACGCCCAGGACGGGCGCGTCGACCGTGCCGCCGACGACCATCTTCGCCTTGTTCCGGTATCCCTCCTCGGCGCTCGGGACGGGCGGGAGCCAGGTCGGGCCGGGCACGAGGCCGGCGACGTGCGCCTGCTTGGCCGCGAGCTGGTCCGGGTACGCCCGCTCCAGCCACGCGCACGAGCGGCACGTGGCGGCGTCGTAGTACGAGCAGCGCACGACGCCACCCTACGAGCCCGCACGGGCGGGCCCGGCGGCGTCAGATGGCGCGGGCCAGGCTGCGGCGCAGCAGCCACGCGCCCGCCAGGAGCAGCACGGCCGCGAAGCCGAGCAGCACCCCGAGCTCGGGCAGGATGTCCACGAAGCCGCGGCCGTGCCGCTGGACGTCGGCGAGGGCCTCGGCGGCCCAGGCGTGCGGCGTCACGTGGGCGATGGTGCGCAGGCTGTCGGGGAACAGCTCGATCGGGTACATCGTGCCGCCGAGGGCGCCGAGGACCATACCGACCCCGACACCGACCCCGCTGGCCGCCGCGTCGTTGTCGATGACCGAGCCGAGCACCATCGAGGCGCCGGCGGACACCAGTCCGAAGACCGCGACGACGAGGAACGCCAGGAGCATGTTCCCCCAGTCGACGCCGAACAGCAGCAGGGTCGTGACCATGATGTACGCACCCTGTGTCGCCGCGATCGCCAGCCGCCCGAGCGCCTGTCCGACCACCGTCTGGCCGGTCGTGACGGGCGAGGCGAGCGTGCGCCGGGTGATCCCGAGGCGCCGCGACTGGATGAGCGTCGTCGCGCCGCTGAGCGTCATGAGGAACACGAACAGCAGCACCTGCGACGAGGCGCCGTAGTCGAACTGACCGAGCCCGGCGAACTCCCGGGCGATCTCCGAGACGTTCGTGATCTCGATCCGGGACGGCTCCACCAGTGCGCCTGCTGCCGTCAGCGCCGCCCGCGCGTCGTCGGGTGCCAGGCCGGCGCCCGTCAGGGCGCTCTCCTGGCCCCGCGCCAGCGCCAGCGAGTCGAGGACCAGCTGCACGCGCTGGGCGGTCGCCTGCGACTGCGCCCCGCTGCCGAGGACAAGCTGCACGGCGACATCCCCGTCCGCCTCGTACGCGTCCGTGGCCGCGGCCGGGACGACGACGGCGAGGTCCGCACGGCCGCGTGCCACGACCTCCAGGGCGTCGTCCGCGCCGGTGCGGGAGACGGAGATGTCGTCGGCCTCGAGCGCCGCAGCCAGGTCCGTGGTGAACGTGCCCGCTGCGCCGGTCAGCGCGACGCGGCCGCCGCCGCTGCCGCCGAACTGGGCACCGATGAACAGCACCAGGAGCAACGGGAAGACGAAGACGAAGAAGATGTTCGAGCGGTCCTTGAGGAACCGGCGCAGCTCGACGGACGTGATCGCCAGTGCCGCCCTCACGACGCCGCCCCCCGGTCCGGCACGAGTCGCGACGCCACCGTGGCGAGCAC
This sequence comes from Actinomycetes bacterium, assembly GCA_023426865.1. Lineage (GTDB taxonomy): Bacteria > Actinomycetota > Actinomycetes > Actinomycetales > Cellulomonadaceae > Actinotalea. The sequence goes on along the minus strand of JAEZBT010000115.1, from coordinate 1,289 downwards.
GGCGAACCCGAGCATGATGGCCACGGGTTGACCCAGCTGCGCGATGCCGCCGCCGCCGCTCGTGATGCCCAGGCCGTGCATGAAAGCGGCGATCGGGTTCAGGTCGAGGATCTGCCCGAGCGTGCCCCCGGCGGCGAGCGGGAAGAACGCGCCCGCCGACATGCCCAGCACCATGGCGAGGATCGACTGGGCGATCTGCGCCTGCTCGGCGGTCTTCGCGATGCGCGCGACGACGAAGACCAGCGACACCGCCGCGGCCACGACCGACAGCATCAGGACGGCCACGGCGGGCACGGAGCCGAAGCCGACGTCGAAGAACAGGCCGCCCACGGCGAGCAGCACGCTCGTCGCCGCCACCCCCAGCACGTAGGCGGTGAGTGCCTTCGCCGCGACCACGAGCTCCGGCCGCATCGGCATCGACCTCAGCCGCGCGAGCGTGCCCTGCTCGCGCTCGGTGAGCAGCCCGAGCACGCCGAAGCCCACGGTGAAGAGCAGGAAGAGCCCGGCCTGGCCGGCGACGAGGCTGGCCGAGAAGCTCAGCTGCTCGGTCGACGCCTCGCCCTCGGCGGTGGTGAACGTCGGGGCGACCCGCGCCGTCTGCTCCGCGATCCCGGTGAGCTCCTCCGCTGGCAGCCCCGCGATCGCGGCGGCCGTCGCGGCCAGCGTGCCCGCGTTGATCCGGTCGAGCACGGCGGCGAGCACGGTCTCGACGACCTGCGCCTCGATCCCGGCCGTCTCGCCCTCGACGACGGCGACGACCGCCTCGCCACCGGCGGTCACGGTCGCGGTGAACCCGTCGGGCACGACGACCGCGAGGGCCACCTCGCCCGAACGTACGAGCTCGCGGGCGTCCTGGTCGGCGGTCCGGGTCAGGTTCACCTCGAGGACGTCCAGGCCGGCGACGGTGTCGACGAGCACCGCGCCCAGCTCGTCGTCGTCGGGGACGCTCACCGCCACGTCGATGGGCTCCAGCTCGATGCTGTCCATGGTCCCGAACGTCAGGTTGAACACGTACATCAGCGCGAGCGGCACGAGCACCGCGAAGATGATCACCGACTTGTCGCGCACGTGCTGGCGCAGGTCGGACGCCGTCATGACGAGGAGCTGGCGCATGTCAGTCCCGCAGCGCCTTGCCGGTGAGCCGCAGGAACACCGACTCGAGGTTCGGGCGGGAGATCTCCACGTCCTCCAGCGTCATGCCCGCGGGCGTCGCCGCCGTGACGATCGCGGCGACGGCCGTCGGTGCGTCGCGCACGGCCAGCAGCATCGCGTGCCGGTCGACGTCGGCG
>JAEZBT010000081.1 GCA_023426865.1 Actinomycetes bacterium | reverse complement strand
CGCCGGAGGCGGGGGCTCCGGCGTCGGGCGAGCGCGGGCTGGACACCTACCGGTCGATGCGCGACTTCGCGCGGACGCCCGAGCCGGCCGGGGGAGTGCCCGAGGGGCCGGCCGAGGGGGTGCGGCGGTTCGTCGTGCAGCGGCACAGGGCGCGGCGCCTGCACTACGACGTGCGGCTGGAGGTCGACGGCGTCCTGGTGAGCTGGGCGGTGCCGCGCGGGCCGACGCTCGACCCGGACGTGCGCCGGATGGCCGTGCACGTCGAGGACCACCCCATGGAGTACGCGGACTTCGAGGGCGTCATCCCGTCCGGGCAGTACGGCGGCGGGGACGTCATCGTCTGGGACCGCGGCACGTGGGAGCCCTACAAGACCGGCGACGCGGCGGCGGAGCTCGCGGGCGGCGAGCTGCACGCGCGGCTACACGGGGAGAAGTTGCGCGGGGACTTCGTGTTCGTGCGGACAGGGCGGCCGGGGGCAGCCGACGACGGCAAGGAGCAGTGGCTGCTGCTGCACAAGCACGACGACCACGCCGTCGCGGGCTGGGACGCGGAGGACCACCCACGGTCGGTGCTCTCGGGCCGGACGAACGACGAGGTCAAGACCGACCCGGACCGGCTGTGGCGATCCGACCTGCCCGCCGCGGAGGCGTCGGTGGCGCTCCGGCCGGACGCCGTCGGGGCCGAGGTGGCGGGGCCCACCGGCGACGAGCTCGCGGCCCTGGACGCCCTCGGCGCGGGCGGCACCTGGGAGGTGCACGGCCGATCGCTGAAGGTCACCAACCTCGACAAGGTCCTCTTCCCGCCCGGGCCCGACGGCGAGCCCGTCACCAAGCGCGACCTGCTGCGGTACGCGGCGCGCATCGGGCCTGTCGTGCTGCCTTACCTGCGCGGGCGGGCGCTCAACATGCACCGGTTCCCCGAGGGCGCGGGCAAGGCGGGGTTCTGGCACAAGGAGCTGCCGACGCACGCGCCGGCCTGGTTGCCGCGCTGGGACAACCCCGACGCGGACGACGGCGACACGCGGACGTACGTCATGGTCGACGAGCCCGCGGCGCTGGTGTGGGCGGCCAACTTCGGGGCGCTGGAGTGGCACGCGTGGACGTCGCTGACGGCGGCACCGCATAGCCCGACGTACGCGCTGATCGACATCGACCCGGGGGAGCGGACCGCGTGGGACGACGTGTTGATGCTGGCTCGCCTGCACCGGGACGCGTTCGCGCACCTGGGCGTGCGGGCGTTCCCGAAGCTCACGGGCAAGCGGGGGATCCAGGTGTGGGTGCCGATCGCCGTCGGGCCGTCGTTCGACGAGACGCGCGCGTGGGTGGAGCGCCTGTCGAAGACGGTGGGCCAGGTGGTGCCCGAGCTGGTCTCGTGGAAGTGGGGCGTGCGTGACCGTGGCGGTCAGGCGCGGCTGGACTACACGCAGAACGCGATCAACAAGACGCTGGTCGCGCCGTACAGCCCGCGCGCGGCGGCGGGCGCGCCTGTGTCGGCGCCGATCACGTGGGACGAGCTCGACGAGCCGTGGCTGCGGCCCGATGCGGTGAATGTGAGGACGGTGTTCGAGCGATTGGCGGAGCGGGGGGATCCGTTCCGGGGGGTACTGGCGGGGGATCAGGTGCTGCCGCGGATCGGGTGATGGGCTGCGATGTGGCAGCGCACAGCGTGCGGTGGTGTTCGCAACGGGTGAGGCGGATCCGCCGAGGAAGGCCGCGTCCGAACGGGTGATTCCTCGGCGTTCTGCCTCTTCGGGCCGGTCGGACGTGCCAAAGTCTGCCCGTCAACGGTGACATCGCTCAGGGGGCAGAGCAGTGGGGGCAAACGCGTTCGGGTTCATTGGCGCGCGCGGGACGCGGGTCATCGCGGCGTTCACCATCGGCGGGATGCTTGTCTCGGGACTTGCAGCGACGCCGGCCTTCGCGTCAGGAGGCTCCCAACCCGCCGTGCCGGTTGCGACCGCCGTGGCCGACGTTCCCCGGGCGAGCGAGGCACTGCCGCCCTCGACGGTCACGCTCTCCGTCGATCGACCTGTCATCGCGGCTGGCCAGTCCGCCACGCTCAAGGCGTCGGTAGACCAGCCTCTCCAGGCCACGGGCAGTCGGCTCGAGGTCTGGGACGCGACGACGCAGGCGCGCCTGGGGGTATGCACTTCCGGCCTCGACTGCAGCGTCAGCACGACCTTCTACTCGGGGGACGTTCACCAGTACGAAGCCCGTGTGAACGAGCTCGTCTCTGCTGCAGTGGTGGTGGAGCGGAAGCCGTGGACGGTGTCGTTGGCGATCGATCGTGAGGTGTTCGTGGCGGGTCAGTCGGTGACGTTGACGGCGACCGCTGATCAGCAGGTGGCATGGACCAATGGCGCCTACCGGGTGTTCATCAAGGACGTGACCACCGGGTCGCTGGTCGGTACGTGCACGTCGGGTGTTTCGACTGCTGCGGGCTACACGTGCGAGGCGACCTCGGTCTTCTACTCGGGGGATCCGCACGAGTACCAGGCGTTCGTCGCCTCGGCATCCGATCCTGAGCTCGATGTCCAGGCCTCCAGCAACGTGGTCTCGACGGCGCGGACGGGATGGTCGGTGTCCTTGGCGATCGATCGCGCGGTGTTCGCGGCGGGTCAGTCGGTGACGTTGACGGCGACCGCTGATCAGCAGGTGTACTGGACCAACGGCGCCTACCGGATGTACATCAAGGACCTCACCACCGGGGCCCTGGTCGGAACGTGTGCCTCAGGGCGTTCGACGGCCTCGGGCTACACCTGTACGGCCACCTCGACGTTCTACACGGGCGGCCCGCACGAGTACCAGGCATTCGTGGCTGCGGCGGCCGATCACGAGGTCGACGTTCAGGCATCGAGCAACGTGGTCTCGGCGATGCGCAAGCCGTGGACGGTGTCGCTGGCGATCGATCGTGAGGTGTTCGCGGCGGGTCAGTCGGTGACGTTGACGGCGACCGCTGATCAGCAGGTGTACTGGACCAACGGCGCCTACCGGATGTACATCAAGGACCTCACCACGGGAACGGTGGTCGGCACGTGTGGGTCCGGCGTCTCCTCCTCTGCGGGCTACACGTGCCGGGCGACCACGACGTTCTACACGGGCGGCCCGCACGAGTACCAGGCGTTCATCGCCGCGACGACGGACCATGCGGCCGACATTCAGACATCGAGCAGCTCCGTCTCAGCTCGCCGCAAGGCATGGACGGTCGGACTCGCAGCAAGCCGCTCCGACGTGAGGGGTGGCGAGCAGATCACGCTCGTCGCCACGGCGAACCAGCAGGTCGGGTACACCAACGGGCACTACCGGTTGTACATCCGCGACATCTCCACGTGGCAGGTCATCGGATCGTGCAGCATAGCGTCGAGCAGCCCAGCTCCCTACTCGTGTGCTGTCACGATTACTGCTCCGACCGACTGGGGCCACTTCTACTCCGCGTCCGTCGCCGCGTCGTCGGGTCCCACGATCGACATTCAGGCGACGAGCAACGGCTTCTCGGCCCCGAATGCCGACGGGCCGACGCGCCCCGGGGAGACCGCCGGCGGGGCAAACCCGTCGGAGGACTGCAGTCAACGGTGCCACGGAGACCCGATCAACAGCGCGACCGGCGAGTTCTTCGAGACGGCGACCGACCTTGCACTGGCGGGAGTTGGACCGAGCCTCGCCCTGACCAGGACATACGGCTCTTCTTTCGCAGCTACGGACGGTCCTTTCGGCTATGGGTGGGCGAACGGTTACGCGATGCGGCTCGAGCCGAACGGGGGCGCCGATCTTGTCTCCTCACCCTGGATCGAGGTCGTCCAGGAGAACGGCTCCACGACGAGGTTCACTGCGACTGGTGATGGCGCGTACTCGGCTCCGTTCCGGACGTTCGCCACGCTGGAACGACTCGCGGACGGCACCTATCGGTTCGTCCGCAGGCAGAACCAGATCTTCGTATTCGACGCAGCGGGGCGGCTGTCGGCGGTGCAGGACCGCAACGGGAATGCTGTGACGCTCGCCTACAGCGGCCAGCGCCTCGCGAGTGTCACGGACGATGACGGTCGCTCGATCAGTCTCACGTGGGCGGGCGGCAAGATCGTGGGTGCGACCGACGACCAGGGTCGCTCGGTCACTTACGAGTACTCCGGCGCCGGCGACCTCGTCCGCGTGACGCTGCCCGACGGTGCGGTACGCCAGTACTCCTACGAGGGTCACCGGGTGGTCTCGATGGTCCACCCGGATGGCGGAGTCACCCGCAACACCTATGACGCAGAAGGCCGAGTCGTGAGCCAGGTCGACCCCGTCGGCAGAACGACGACGTTCGCCTACGCGACAGGCCAGACGACGATCACCGACTCAGCGGGCTCGGTCACGGTCGAGCGCTATGTGGATGGCCAGGTCATCTCCGAGACCAAGGGAGCGGGGTCTCCTGTCGAGGCCACGACCGTGTTCACCTACGGCGCCACCAACCAGGTCACGGCGGTCACGGACCCGTTGGGCCGGACTACACGGTTCACCTACGACGCGCGAGGGAACCGCACCAGCGTCACGGATGCCCTCGGCCGTACGTCGATGACGGTCTTCGACGAGTGGAACAGCCCCACACGGACCATCAATGCTGCGGGCGAGTCGACGTCGCTCCAGTACGACGAGCGAGGCAACCTCCAGTCGATGACGGCTCCCGATGGAGCCGTGACCTCGCTCACGGTGAACCCAGACGGGACCGTCGCATCCTCGACCGACCCCACGGGCCGCACCACGACCTACACGTACGACGCCCACGGCTTCCTCGCGACCGCGACCGGCCCAGACGGTGCGCAGGTGGTCACCTCCTACGACTCTCTGGGCAACCTCCTCGCGAGCACCGACCCGCGCGGCACGGCCCCGGGTGCGGCCCCGGCGGACTACACGACGACGTTCAGCTACGACGCCGCGGGCCGTCTGCTCACGAGCACTGACCCGCTCGCCGCGGTGGTCGCCCAGGCCTACGACGCCGCTGGCCGCCCGACCACGACCACCAACCCGCTCGGCGCGACGTCGACGACTGAGTACGACCTCGCGGGCCAGCTCACCAAGGTCACGGACGCGCTCGGCAACGAGACGACGTTCACCTACGACGGCGCCGGCCGCGTCCTCACGGTGACCGACGCCAGCGGTGCCACGGCCACGAACGAGTACGACGCCCTCGGGCGCCTGGTCGCGGTCACGGACCCCCTCGGTCGCACCTCGCGCACCGAGTACGACGCCGGCAACCGCGTCACGGCGACGGTCTCGCCGTGGGGTGCTCGCACTACGTACACCTACGACGCGGCCGACCAGCTTCTGTCGGTGACGAACCCGCTGGGCATGGTCACCACGACCACGTACGACGCCGCGGGCCGCCCGGTCACGGTCACGGACGCGGACGGGCGTGCGGTCACCACGACCTACGACGCGGCGGGTCGCCCCACGAAGGTCACCCGGGCCGACGGCTCTGAGCTCTCGTGGACGTACGACGCCGCGGGCCGCGTCCTGACCTCGACGGACGCCGGGGGCGGGGTGACGACCTACACCTACGACGCCGCGGGCCGCCGCGCCACGGCCACCGACGTCGCGGGCCGTGTCACGTCCTACACCTACGGCCCGTCCGGGCTGCTGGACACGGTCACGCTGCCCGGCGGCGGCACGGTGACCTACGCCTACGACGCCGTGGGTCGCCGCACGGGCATCGACTACTCCGACGCCACGCCGGACGTCACCTACGTCTACGACGACGCCGGCCGGACCGTGCAGATGCTCGACGGCACTGGCACCACGACGTACTCCTACGACGACCTGAACCGGCTGACCGGCACCACCCACGCCGGCGCGTCGGTCGGCTACGCGTGGGACGACGTGTCCCGCCTGACGGCCCTGACCTACCCGAGCGGTGACGTCGTCACGCGCACCTACGACGACGCCGGTCAGCTCGCCACGGTCACCGACTGGGCGGACCGGGAGTTCGGGTTCGACTGGACCGACGACGGCCAGCTCGCCCAGGTGTCCTACCCGAACGGTGTGGTGACGTCCTACGACCGTGACGTGGCGGGCCAGGTCACAGGCCTGACGGCTGCCAGCCAGGCCGGTCACGACCTGCTCGAGCTCGCCTACGGGTACTCCGACGCGGGTCTGATGACCGACCGCACCACCACCCGCGGCACGGTGGCTGAGTCCGCGCAGTTCGCGTGGGACCCGCTGGCGCGTCTGGACGCGGTCACGGGCGCCGGCGCGGGTGACGTCGGCTTCGACGCAGCGGGCTCGGTCACGGTCCTGCCGGACGGCCGTGAGTTCACCTACGACGCCGGTCGCCAGCTCACCGCCCTCACGCTCCCCGCCCCGGACGACACGGTCGTGACGACGGGCTTCACCTACGACGCCCGCGGCAACCGCCTGACCGCCACGACAGACACCGGCCCCGACGCGGGGACGGTGACGCACACGTATGATCTGGCCAACCGGCTCACGGCCATCACCGGCGCCGACGAGGCGGCCACGACCTACACCTACGACGGCAACGGCCTACGCGCCACGGCCACCACGGGCGACTCGACAGAGTCCTTCACGTGGGACCTCGCCGCGGCCTACCCGCTGCTGCTCACCGACGCCGACCACGCCTACATCTATGGCACGGCCGGCGTCCCGCTCGCCCAGATCGGGTTGGACGGCGACGCGGTCGACTACCTGCACACCGACGCCCTCGGGTCGGTGTTGACCACCACCGACGCGACCGGGACGGTCACCGCCGAGGCCGACTACGACGAGTACGGCCTCCCGCAGCCCGCTGGCGCAGCGGATGCGGTCGCCGAGGTGACCAGCTTCGGGTATGCCGGGGAGTACACCGACCCCACCGGTCACCTCTACCTCCGCGCCCGCTACTACGACCCGACCACTGCCCAATTCCTGACGCTGGACGCCCTCATCGACGTGACGGGCAACCCCTACGGATACACGGGTGGCAACCCGCTGCAGTTCGCCGACCCGCTCGGGCTCGACTGGCTGCAGGACCTCGGCGACTGGTCCGCCGGCTTCGGCGACACCATTACGTTCGGCGGCACGCGCTGGGTCCGCGAGCAGCTCGGCGTCAACGACGTCGTCAACACCTGCTCGGTGTTCTACGAGTGGGGCGGCTACGGCGGCAACGTCGCCCAGGTCGGACTCGCGGTCGCGACCGGCGGGCTGTCCGTGGCCTACGACGCGATCGGGACGGGCGTGTCGGCGTACGACGCTTGGTCGGCAGCCAGCCGGGGCGACTACGCAGCCGCTGCGTGGGCAGCCGCCGGTGCCCTGCCGTTCGTCCCACGCGGATCGCGGGGGGCCCTGGACGGAGCAACCAGTACCGCTGACGACATCGCGAGATTGAGTGATAACGCGGTTGTGGTCCGTGGTGGCACGTCGGACGTGCCACCAGCCGGCGAAGTGTTCAGCGGGGCACACGGTCAGACCCTGGAGGAAGCGGGCGCGTACGTTCCATATGGCCAACTGCGTGCTACCACCGCGGGCGAGATCCGTCGCGGCGGCGGTACGGTCGACGTCGTCCCCGAGATGACTCGCGGCGGAAACCTCAATCCAAACCACGTGAACATCTGTCTCGGACCCGGATCGTGTCCGTTCGGCCCGCTGATCCAGAATCCCGTTCCCAAGCCTGGACGTATCCAATGAATGCCGAAGAGTGGGTGCCGTTTGTCTACCGGGAGTTCTACGACTTCCCGCGGGCGATTGTCGTCGAGCGCCCCGGCCGTCGCTTCATGCTCGACTGTCCGTTCGACGAGGCGCTCGACGAGTATCCGGGCGAGTACCGGGTTCTGGAACTCGCGGGCGATGAGCTCCTCGACGGCAGCTGGGTGGGCCTCGGGATCGGCAGCGCGAGCCTCGGCACGGTCACCGTCTCGCAGGCACTGTTCGACGAGAGCCGTCGCCGTTTCCTCCGCTGGGACATCGTCCGGCGAGCCGTTGGACTCTGAGAGTGCCGGTGAAGAGGCGGTGAGGCCCCGGAGGGTGCTTCTCGTCTAGTTCATGGTGGCCCTGGGGGCTGGATTGCGGCCCGGATCCGAGGCCGCCGGGCGGACTTCTGAACTCCCGTGGTTGGAGACGTTCAGCCCGCGAACGGCCGTCAGACCGTCACCATCCTCGTCCTGGATCTGACCTCCAGCACCCGCGTGCTTTCGGAGTCGCCGTAGTCTGCCACGAAGGCAGCGGGCAGGGGAGCGCATGGGATACGTCGTCACGATCCTGCTCGTCGCTGTCCCGACGTTCCTCGCCGTCGTCGCCCCGCGGCGCACGCCGCTGCAGGCGCGGCTGAGCTTCCTGGGCGGGCTCGTCGTCAACGAGATGCCCCTGTGGCCGGCGCTCTGGATCGCCGGCGCCACGGCCCTGGCCGCCGCCGACGGCACCCTCCGCACGATCCCCGGCGTGATCGGAGCCTCCCTGGCGGCTGTCGCCGTCATCGGCCTCGCGGTCATCCTCCGGCGCGGACTCGCAGCCCGCCCGGTCCTCGCCCGCGCGCTCGCCGACGCCGGGCTCGCCCGCGC
>JAEZBT010000078.1 GCA_023426865.1 Actinomycetes bacterium | reverse complement strand
GCGTCCAGGGCCGCGACGTCGGCCGCGCTGGGCGGCTGCTCGCCGGTCGGGCCGGCGGGCTCGGCGGTCTCGGAGTCCGTCGGCGACGGCGTCGCGGACTCCTCCGGCTCCGCCTCGTTCCCGCAGGCGGCGAGCAGGAGCGTCGCGGCGAGGACGGCGGCAAGCATGGGACGGCGCACGGGTTCGGGTTCCTTCGGGTCGGCAGGCCCGGAGACGCTCAGGGCCGCAGAGCAGCCTACGGCCGTTCACGGCGCGGCTTCCTGTGCGTCCGGTGTGGGTGCTGTGAGGGCCGGGCCCGTGGACCGGCGTCCGCGCCGCCGGCGGCCACGGTTAGGGTGGGGCGTCCCATCACGAGCGGCCGAGAGACCTGGACGACGCCGCAGCAACCCGCGCCACCCGGCGCGCGGGTGCTCCCGCCAGGGACGATGGAGCTGACCCGAGATGAGCACCACCAGCGCCGGACCGACCGGGGTCGCCGCGCGCGTCGCCGACCCCATCCGGCGGTCCGTGTCCTTCGAGCTCTACCCGCCGAAGACGCCGGCCGGCATGTCGTCGCTCAAGCGGGCGGTGGAGCACCTCGCCGCCGTGGGCCCGGACTTCTTCTCGGTGACCTACGGCGCCTCCGGCAGCACGCGCGAGACCTCGCTCGAGGTGGTCGCCTGGCTGAAGGAGAACACTGACGCCGACGTCGTCGCGCACCTCACCTGCGTGGGCGTCCCCTGGACGGAGCTGCGCCGGACGGCCGAGGGGTTCCTCGAGGAGGGCGTGCGCGATCTCCTGGCCCTGCGCGGCGACCCGCCCCGCGGCGTCGCGGAGTGGCAGGCGCACCCCGAGGGGCTGCGCTCGGGCAGCGAGCTCGTCGCCCGCCTGCGCGACCTGGGCCGGGAGCACGGCACCCCGCTCTCGGTGGGCGTGGCGGCGACGCCGTCGGCCGCCTGGGCCCGTCCGGGGCAGACGCCCGCGGAGGGCGACGACGACGTGCTCGCCCTGCTCGCGAAGCAGGAGGCCGGGGCCGACTACGCGATCACGCAGGTCTTCTTCACGCCAGACGCCTACGAGGGGTACGTCGCCGCCGCGCGAGCCGCCGGCGTGACCCTGCCCCTGCTGCCGGGCATCGTGCCGCTCGTGGACCCCGCGCGGCTGCGGCGGCTCCAGGAGATCAGCGGCGTCCCGGTGCCGGCCGACGTCCTCGCCGCGCTGGACGGCTGCGCCGACGACGACGCACGCGCTGCGGCGGGGCGCGGGCTGGGCACCCGGCTGGTCGACGCGGTCTTCGCGGCCGGCGCACCCGGGGTGCACCTGTACACGTTCAACACCCACGCCGCGTCGCTGGACCTGCTCGCCGCGCTCCGCCTGCCGGTCCCGCACGGTGCATCCGGGCAGGTGGCACGCTAGTCCGGTGACCAGCAAGGCCTCCGCCGCCCCCACCCCCGCCGACCTGCGCCGGTGGCGGCGCTACCTGGCGGACGAGCTCGCCGAGGCCGGGGTCTATCGCGACCTGGCGCGCCGCAAGGAGGGCGAGGAGCGCGAGATCCTGCTCGCGCTCGCCGACGCCGAGGGCCGGCACGCCGCGCACTGGCAGTCGCTCCTGGGCGACCGGGTCGGGCGGCTGCCGCGGCCCGGGTTCCGGTTCCGGGTGCTCGCGCTGCTCGCGCGTCGGTTCGGCTCGGTGTTCGTGCTCGCGCTCGCCCAGCGCGCCGAGGTCCGGGCCACCTACGAGGCCGACGCCGACGCGACCCCGACGATGGCCGCCGACGAGCGCATCCACGCGGAGGTCGTCCGCGCGCTCGCGACGCGCGGCCGCAACCGACTCGCGGGCAGCTTCCGGGCCGCGGTGTTCGGCGCCAACGACGGCCTCGTCTCGAACGTCGCGCTCATCATGGGCGTCGCGGCGGCCGGGACCGAGCGCGGCGTCGTCCTGCTCACGGGCCTCGCCGGGCTCCTGGCAGGCGCGCTCTCGATGGGCGCGGGCGAGTTCATCTCCGTGCGCTCCCAGCGCGAGCTGCTCGCGGCCTCGACCCCCAGCCCCGACGCCGTCGACGCCCTCCCGGACCTCGACGTGGACGTGAACGAGCTCGCCCTCGTCTACCGGGCGCGCGGTATGTCGCAGGAGGAGGCGCAGGCCCACGCGGACGAGGTGATGGCCGACATCGTCATCCTCGGCACCGCGAGCCGCCGCTTCCACGCGGACGTCGACCCCGACGTCGACCCGCACGAGGCCGTCGGGACCGCGTGGGGCGCGGCGTCGTCGTCGTTCTGCTTCTTCGCGACGGGCGCGGTGATCCCGGTCGTGCCGTACCTGTTCGGCCTCGGCGGGATGACGGCGCTCGTCATCGCCCTGGTCGCTGTCGGCGTCGCGCTCATGACGACGGGCGCGTTCGTCGGGCTGATCAGCGGCGGCCCGCCCGTGCGTCGGGCGCTGCGCCAGCTCGCGATCGGCTACGGCGCCGCCGCGGTCACCTACGGCCTGGGCGCGCTGTTCGGGACGACCGTCGCCTGACCCACCGCGACCGCGGGCTCGAGGGC
>JAEZBT010000066.1 GCA_023426865.1 Actinomycetes bacterium | reverse complement strand
CGGTGCCGCCGGCGCCCCTGTGGCAGGGGCCGAGGCCCCGTCCGACGGCGCCGGGGGCTGCGAGGGCTCCGGCGTCGGGTCGACACCGGGACCGTCGCCCGGCCCGGGCTCGGGGACGTCGGGGGCGATCCGGTAGACCGTCAGCCCGACGCTCGAGGTCGAGGTGACCCCGGCGGCATCGGTGGCGGTCGCGGTGATGACGTGCACGCCCTCGGAGAGCTCGTCGGCGCGGCGGGTCACGGTGCCGCCGGTGCCGAGCCGGCCGTCGAGGTCCGACGTCCAGACGAGCTCGGCGGACAGGTCACCGTCCTCGGCGTCGAACGCCGAGCCGGCGAGCACGATCGTCTGCGCGCCGCTGACCACGGCGCCATCCTCGGGCGAGGTGACCGCGAGCTCGGGCGCCAGGTTCGGCATCGCGAACGCGTCCGACGTCGTCACCGCGGTGTTCACGCCATCGGAGGCGATCACCTGGACCCGTGCGGCGGCACTGCCGGCGAGCGCCCAGCGGGGCACGCTCGACGACGACCCCTCCAGATCCATTCCGACAGTCGTCCACGACGCACCGTCGTCGGCGCTGTAGCGGACCGCGTGGGTCAGCACGTCGCCGTCGGCGTCGGTCGCCTCCCAGGTGAACGTGACCCGGTCCTGGTCGCCGGTCGTGGGGACGTCGACCAACACCTGCGGCGCGTTCGCGCTCACCGGCATCGTGGCCAGCACCTGCTCGCCGCTGCGCAGCTCGAGCGAGGCGGCATCCGGCACGGAGTCGGGCAGGATCACCGCCGCGATCCACCCGTGCTCGGCCGAGGGCTCCTCAGGTGCATCCGGCGCACCGGCCGTCACAGGCTCCGCGCCCAGCGGCGTGAACCGCACGGCGTGCAGCACGCCCCCGGCTGCGTCGAGCACCACCGCGGTGTGCGTTCCGGCGGGGTCGTCAGGCGTGGGCCCCTGGTCGACCGGCAGTCCGGCGAGGAACCGCACCTGCCCGTCGGCGTCCGTCACGGCGCGGTGCAGGGTCCCGCCGACCGGCTCGTCGCTGCGGTGGAGGAACCACCGTCCGATCGGTTCGGTGTCCCCGTCCAGCAGGTCGTTCCAGCTGGGCACGCTCGTCCAGTGCCCCTGCGACGTCGTGCCGGCCGGGGCCGCGCAGTAGGACATCAGCGGTCTCACCTGTGTCGGGCTCATCAGGTCCAGGGGCGTCTGCATTCCCACGAAGCGCAGGTCCGTGCCCCACGCCTGGGCCCGCGCAGGCTCGAGGGGGCTCAGGGTCGGCCGTTGCTGCCCGATGCGCAGGCCGGCGGTGATCGGCGCCCAGTGCGGGTAGTCCGGGACGTCGATGTGCGACAGCTCGCCGCACCCGCCCTTCTTCATCCCGACGAGGTTGCGGCCGTGAAGGGCCGAGCTGACCGTGTGCTCGAGCCCCAGCGTGTGCCCGATCTCGTGCGGGGCGGTCGATCGTCCCCACCCCGTGTCGAACTTGTCGGTCAGGAGCGCGTCCTTGCCCGACGCGTTGTAGCCCAGGGCCTGGCCCGCACCGCCGGTCGCGTGGATCGACCCGAACCAGCGCGTGTCCTCCGCCACGCCGTCCTGGAGCCGCGTGGCCACCAGTGCCGCGTTGCTCTCGCCGATGACGTCGTCCTCCGCGACCTCGCCGATGTCGAGGCTGCGCCGTTCGTCCGTGAGGGAGCTGATCGGCAGCATGCTCATCACGCGGGCGGTCTGCTCCCCGAGGTTCGCGAGGGTCGGCTGGTGGGTCACGCCGTTCTCGGTGTAGCCGATCGCCACCATGGTGAGGTCGAGGTCGAGACCGGGGGCGAAGGTCACCTGCTCCGCGCACGTCGGGTTCTGCGCCTGGTCCCCGCAGGACAGTCCACCCGGGTACTCCAGGCGCAGGTCCCACGTGCCGGTGGCCTGCGCGGCCGGGATCCTGAAGTTCAGGGTTCGGTCGAGGGCAGGGCGGTCCCCGAGCGCGTCCCCGTCGACGATGACGCCCGGCACGTACACCTGGGTGGGTGCGGGCGACCTGGGGACCGTGGTGGGCGCAGCGATCGGTGTGAACGGGCTGCCGGGGATCGGGGCGCCGTCGCGGGTGATGTGCAGCCGGGCGGTGGCACGCACGAGCGAGCTGTCGACGGTGGCCAGGTAGGCGCGGACGAGGGTGCTCCGGGTGCTGACCACCGGGACCGTGTTGTCGAGGTCCTGCAGACCCTGGGTGACCTCGAGCGCGACCAGCTCCACGGGGTCGGCCACGCACCCGGCGATCATCGTGGTGAACTCCGCCGTGGTCCGGGCGACGGTCACCTGACCGCCGCCGAAGACGTGCGGGCCGTACGCCTCGCGAGCCCTGGCCTCGGTGAAGCTGCCGTCCTCGATCGCGACGACGGAGTACCTGTCCACCACACCGCCGCGTTGCGCCGTGACGACCGCGCCGGCGAGACCGAGGCCGCCGTTGCGGGTGCCGTCGGTCGACATGCACAGCACGCCGTCGGCTCCCGGCCGCCCGCGCTCGGCGAGCTCGACGGCACCGGACAGCACGGCGTCGCCGGGGTTGGTGTTGTCGCCCATCTGCTCGATCGCGAGGACGGCGGCGGTGACCTCGTCGACCGTCGCCGGTGAGTCCAGGACCGTGAGCGGCAGCTCGAGGCGGGTGTTCTGCGACCGGCCGGCCCGGTAGGACCACTGGATCACCGACACGGCGACCGACCCGTCGACCGGGACGTTCGTCCGGTCCCGTAGCGCTGCGGCGTACCCCTGTAGCTGCAGTTCCCAGTCGGCGTCGTCGATCGAGCCGGAACCGTCGAGCAGCAGCACGAGGTCCAGCCGGGCGTCCGGAGCGGCCGACGCCGACGACGCGGGCGAGGCCGGCGACGCGGTGAGCAGGCCCGCACCGGTGAGCGCGAACGCGACGGCGAGGAGCGCGCGCAGCGCGCGCCGGGGACGGGGGGTCATGGAGGGATTCCTGTCGTCGAGGGCGGGCCGGCGAGACGGAAGCGGGCTGGGCCGGCTCCCCGTGGGAGCGCTTCCGCGCCGCCGGTGAGGGTAGTGACCCCCTGGGGCGCCGTCGTCCGTTTTGCACGATATCCGCCCGGATGTCTCGTTGATCAAGACGGGCCGGTGATCCTGCCGCACGGCCGTGCGCGGAGGCGCCGGACGATCCCGGGTCACCGTTCGCGGGGTGTTGCGACCCCGGCGGGGCCAGGATGTTTCGGGTCGACCGATCATGAGAGGGACCGCGTGTCACAGCTCGTCGAGCTCCGATCACTGCAGCGTCGGCCCACGTTCTGCCGGTCGGCCGGGATCGCCGCGATCCTCGCCCTGACGCTGTGCGCGTGCAGCGACAGCGACGAGGCGGTCGACCCGCCAGACCCGGAGGTCGGCGTGCTGGAGGCGCTCTTCGGCGCCGCGGAGGAGGAGTCCTTCAGCTCCGGGACCGACGCGGCCCAGTCGATGCGGGTCGAGGAGCTCATCGCCGAGTGCATGGCCGCCGAGGGGTTCGAGTACGTCCCCGTGGACTACTCGGACCTGTGGGGCTGGCAGACCGCGGAGGAGGTGCCCGACTACGGCACGCTCGAGTACGCCCGGCTGTACGGCTACGGCGTGACGACCGGACCGGGGGACGACCCCGCCTTCGACGTGGAGTGGACGAACCCGAACGAGGCCATCCGCAACGCGTTGTCCGGCAACGAGCTGGACCAGTACGTGGACAGGCTGTGGGGGGTCGACCCCAGGGGCGTCGACGCCGAGGGCATCGCGCTGCCGTGGCAGGAGCAGGGCTGCCAGGGCTGGGCCGAGCACGAGGTCTACGGTCACGCGATGAGGGGGTCGCTCGACGACGAGAGCTGGGAGTGGAACGGTCTCGTGGAAGAGATCGAGCGCGTCTTCGCCGCGCTGGACACCCACCCCGACGTCGTCGCGGCGGCCGCCGGGTGGTCGGACTGCATGGCCAGCGCCGGGCATCCCGGCTTCACCGCCGTCCCCGAGGCCGAGGCGTCGATCAGCGACAGGTACGACGCGCTGCTCAACGGCGAGGTCCCCGTGGACCCGGCGGAGACCGCGGGCGGCGACCTTGCCGCCCTGGAGGCCAGCTTCGACGAGCATCTGGCCGCGCTCACCGCGGAAGAGATCGCCCTCGCCACGGCGGACTTCACGTGCCGGGAGGAGACC
Source organism: Actinomycetes bacterium (assembly GCA_023426865.1). Taxonomy (GTDB): domain Bacteria; phylum Actinomycetota; class Actinomycetes; order Actinomycetales; family Cellulomonadaceae; genus Actinotalea. Next base: position 741 of record JAEZBT010000066.1, on the reverse strand, counting down.
GGCTACCAGGACGTCTACGACGAGGTGTCCGCCGAGGCGCAGCAGGAGTTCTACGACGCCCACCGCGCCGAGGTCGACGCGCTCATCGAGGACCAGTTCGGCTGACACGCGCGACGGTCCCACGGGGGTCTGGCGTCAGTGCGCTCGGGGTCCAGATCGCCGTGATCGGCATGGACACGAGCCGGTCACCCGGGCGCTGCGTCGACAGGCCGCCCGAGGTCACCCGTTCGGCCCGCCGAAGCGCCGGATCTGACGAAGCCGACATCAGTACCCTCCTGACAGGTGCCGCCACGGGGGGAGACAGGTGCAGCAGGCCGGACCACGCCGGACCCGACCTCGACGACGGCGGGTGGGGGTCGCCATCGCGGCCTTCGTTCTCGTCGTCCTCGGGGTGCCGCTGTGCTTCGGGCTCTTGGGGGCGGTCACCGGCTCGACGTGGCGCCCACCCGGGGTTCCGGTGGAGCTCACCGGTGGCCGCCAGTCGGAGCTGAACAGCATGCGCGTGACGGTCTGGACCGTCCGCCACGACGCTGCGGACGACGGGACGATCACCGCGCACGTGCAGCTCGGCGGCCAGGACGGCCGCGACGCGTGGCTCGGCGAGGGCGACTGGCTCTGCGACCCGGCCTGGGGGTGCGTCGTGGCGACGTCGCTCACGGCCGAGCCGGCCGTGGACGAGCCGGCGGGCGACGAGCAGCGGGCCCCGGGCGCGCCCATGGGCACCGTCACGCTCGTCTACCT
>JAEZBT010000058.1 GCA_023426865.1 Actinomycetes bacterium | reverse complement strand
GCCCACAACGCCCCTCGCGGCCCGGACCCGGCCGGCCCGCATGGGTCAGGCGGTCGCGGCCTCCGCCCGGCGCAGCAGCCGGCTGAGCCCGGAGGCGACCGGCTGCGGGCTCTCGATGCTGGTCATGTGTCCGGACCGCGGCACGATGACGAGGTCGCTGTCGGGGAGCTCGTCGGACATGCCACGCGCCACGTCGACCGGCGCCAGCTCGTCCTCCTCCCCCACGACGACGAGCGACGGGCCGGTGTACGCGCCGAGCAGCGCCGTCCGGTCCGGCCGCGCGGCCATGGCCTCCTGCGCCCAGGCGACGGCGGACGGACCCTGGTCGCCGATCCACCCGAAGACGCGCTCGACCAGGTCCGGGCGGGCCACGCGGTTGGTGGCACCGAGGACCGACGTCCGCATGCCGTAGACCGCCTCGACGCGCTGCTCGGCGCGGACCTGCCGGGCCACCTCGAGGCGCCGCTCGCGCGCGGCGTCGTCGTCGGCCGTGGCCTTGGTGTCGAGCAGGCCGAGGCCCGCCACGAGGTCGGGGTGCCGCTCGAGCATCGACAGGGCCACGTAGCCGCCCATCGACAGGCCGGCGACGACGGCGCGCCCGACGCCCGCCGTGCGCAGGGTCGCAACCACGCCGTCGCCCATGACGTCGATCGAGGCGACAGCGGGGTCCGCGCCCAGGGCCGCCGCCACGTCCGGGCCGGACGGCGACGTGCCGAAGCCGGGCAGGTCTGGCGCGAGCACGGTCCGCTCGCCGGGGAGCAGGTCCGTGACGTCCCACCACATGCGGTGGTCCACGGGGAAGGCGTGCAGCAGCACGAGGGGCAGCTGCCCGGGTACCCCTCGCCGCAGCGTGTGCAGCGCCAGCCGGCCGTCCGTGGTCATCGCTCCCCCTCCGTCCGGACGCCCGGACGGGCGTCTCCCGTGTGGTCCTGCTCGTCGTCCTCGGGGACGTCGTCGGTGCCGTCGGCCGACGCGTCGCCCGACCAGGTGGTCGGCAGCGGGCCGTGGCCAGGCAGGACGTGCGCGACGATCTCGTCGAGCACGCGGCGCACCGCCGCCTCCCCCACCCACAGGTGCTTCGCGCCCTCGACGCCGATGACCTCGGCCTGGCGGACCGCGGCGAAGCGGCGACGGGCCTCGTCGGGCCGCAGGTAGTCGTCGAGCTCGGGGACGAGCACGACGAGCGGCCGGCCGAACGCGTCCCAGGCGGCCAGGTGCTCGTCGGTGGCCCGGTGCAGCGGGGGCGACAGGAGGATCGCGCCCTCGACCGACGGGTCGGCGCCATGCATGAGCGCCAGCTCCGTGCCGAACGACCAGCCGACGAGCCAGCGCCGCGGCAGGTCGCCGAACTCGGCGTACTCGATGGCCGCGTGGACGTCGAACCGCTCGGCGTCGCCGCCGTCGAACGCGCCCTGGCTCCGTCCGCGCGCACTCGCCGTCCCCCGGGTGTTGAACCGCAGGACCGCGAGGTCGGCGAGCGCGGGCAGCCGCCAGGCCGCCTTGCGCAGCACGTGGCTGTCCATGAAGCCCCCGTGCGTCGGCAGCGGGTGCAGCGTGATCAGCGTCGCGGCGGGCGGCCGGTCGGCCGGGAGGGCGAGCTCGCCGACGAGCGTCAGCCCGTCGGCGGTGTGCAGCTCGATGTCCTGACGGCGGGCGGGCAGGACGCTGAGCGCGCGGATCTCGGTCGGCTCCATCGGGCCGAGCCTACCCAGCGTCGGCCGAGCACCCGTCAGTGGTCCGCGGTCCGGTGAGCAGCCGCTCGAGAACGGCGGCGACACCGTCCTCCTCATTCGCCCCGCACACCTCGTCCGCCGCCGCGAGGACCGACGGGTGCGCGTTCGCGACGGCGATCCCCCGCCCCGCCCAGTCGAGCATGGGCAGGTCGTTGGGCATGTCACCGAAGGCCCAGACGTCCCCGGCGACGATGCCCCGCTCGGTCGCCCAGCGCTCCAGCGCAGCAGCCTTCGAGACGGCGGGGTGGTGGACCTCTGCCAGGCCGGCAGCGCCCGAGTGCAGCACCACCGCGCGACCACCCAGGACGGCGTCGACAGCGGCCACGATGTCGTCGTCGGGCGTGGCGGCGCTGCGGACCAGGAGCTTGACCGTCGCCCCGTCGAGCGTGTCCTCGATCCGGTCGGCGCGGACGACGTCGCCCGGCACCGGGTGGTGACCGCGGTAGCGCCGCTCGGTCGCGAAGCCCGCAGGGCGCTCGGCCGCGAGCGCGACGTCGGGCAGGGCCGCGCGCAGGTCCGCCGCCAGGGTCCGGACGACGTCGTCGGCCATGGCCAGGTGCTCGAGCACGCGCGCGTGCGCGACGTCGTACACCACCGCCCCGTTCACGCAGATGACGACGCCGTGGTCGGGTACGAACGTCAGGTGGTCCACCCACCGGGGCGGCCGCGCGGTCACCAGCACCAGCTCGATGCCCGCGGCTGCCAGGTCCGACAGCGCCCGCGCGGTGCGGGCCGACACGGTCCCGTCGTCGCGCAGGAGCGTCCCGTCGAGGTCGGAGGCCACGAGCCGGGGTGCAGCGGGCGCGCGCGTCGGCGTCCCCGCCGAGGG
>JAEZBT010000389.1 GCA_023426865.1 Actinomycetes bacterium | reverse complement strand
GACCTGCACCTGCCCACCGACGACGTCGCGCTGATCCGGGCGGTCGCGGCCGCCAACCCGCGCACGGTCGTCGCGGTCGTCGCGGCCGGCACGGTGCTCATGGAGGAGTGGCGCCACGACGTCGGTGCGCTGCTGATGATGTGGTACCCGGGCATGGAAGGCGGGCACGCGCTCGCGGACGTGCTGCTCGGGCGGGTCGATGCGGCGGGCCGGCTCCCGTTCGCCGTCCCGACGTCGGCGGACCACCTACCGCCGTTCGACCGGGACGCGACGACCGCGCAGTACGACAGGTGGTTCGGGCAGCGCCGGCTCGCCCACCTGGGCGTCGAGGCCGCCTACCCGCTGGGCTTCGGGCTCTCCTACACGACGGTCGGCATGGAGCTCGCTGAGGTGCGGCGGGACAGCGACCGGATCGACGTCAGGGCGCGGCTGACCAACACCGGGGCGCGCGACGGCCGGCACGTGGCGCAGGTCTACGGCGTCGCCGCGGCGGGGGAGCGGCACCTGCTGGGCTTCGCGTCCGTCGCCGTGCCGGCCGGGGCGACCGTCGACGTCGTCGTGCCGGCGAGCCTCCTCCCGCTCGGGTCGTGGGACGCGTCCACGCGTCGGGTGCGGGTGCCGAGCGGTCCGCTGACCGTGGAGCTCGGGTCCTTCTGGGGAGACCCCGGCGCCGCCTCGGTGACGCTGGACGCCTAGGTCCTGTCCCCCATGCCTGGCGGTCGCGCCGTCACGACCGTGAGGGCGCGAGTGCCGCGCGCACGGCGTCGTCCCGGTAGCGCGCGCCGAGGGCGCCGAACGCTGCCTTGGGCTCCTCGTCGTAGCGCGGCCCGTGCGGCGTCTCGCGGAGGCGTACCGCGACCAGGGCGAAGCTCCCGACGTCGAGGTCACGCCCGGGGTCGTCGCGGCGCTCCAGGAGCGGCTCGCTGTACTCGAACGCGAACATGCCGTCCACCGCGGCGTCGACGAGGACGTCGTGCACCTCGGCCACATGGCGCGCCTGCGTGTCCTCGTCCCGGACCGTGCCGGGGCGCACGGCGGGGCCGTCGGGGTGGTGCCAGTCCACGACCGCGTCGCCCTCCGGCCCCGCATCGTCGGCGCCGACGAAGGTGCAGCAGCCGAACTCCGTCACCAGCAGGGGGAGGCCGTGCGCGCGCAGCGCGTGGAGGGTCTCGGTGTAGGTCGCGGCCGACGTCCGATCCCGGTAGTGGTTGAGCCCGATCATGTCGAACCGGCGCCACCCGACCCGTTCCCAGCTGCCGGCGCCGTAGGTCAGCTCGCCGGAGAACTCCCGGCGCGCCGCGTCGACGGCGCGGGCCAGGAACCGGTCCGGCCGCGCGTGGACGACGGGCAGCGCGGGCCAGAGCCACCGGAGCCGCGCGGCGCGGGCCTGGAACGTCCGCCCGGGGAGCAGCCCGCGCATGAAGACGCTCAGCTCGCACCCCACGTTCAGCCTGACGTCGCCCCCCGCTCGACGGAGAGGCTCGACGGTGCGGGCCACGTGGACGAGGTGCTCGAGCGTCCGGGCCGGTCCGGCGTCGGGCACGCGGGGCTGGACCCAGACGTGCAGGCCGGACTCGACCGCCAGCTCGACCACGGTCGCGAGGCGCTCGGGATCGGAGCCGAAGACGGTCACGGCGTTGGCGGAGAGGTCGTCGCGGATGACCCGCACGTGCTCGCGGGCGAGGCGCGAGGACCAGTCGGGACGGGAGTCGACGCCGGGCCCGTAGCGGGTCCCCGTGTCGTAGTCGACCCCGCGGAATGCGGGGACCCGGGAAGCCGGGCTCATGCGCGAGCGAGCAGCACGGCGGTCCACGCCAGGCCCGACCAGCCGACGAGGATGAGGACCCGCTGGACAAGGCCTGCGACCTGCGGGGCGACGACGCTCGTCGCGACGAAGGCGACGAACAGCACGAGCACGGCCGCGCCCGTGGCCAGCGACAGGAGGCCGATCTGCCGGCCCCAGCCGGTCCGGACGAGACCGGCGCCGAGAATGAGCATCGCAGCGGCGAGCGAGAGGAAGACGACGAACCCGGCGACGTCGTGCGCAACCCCGTGCCAGGTCCGCACGGCGGCCCCCTCGGCCGCATCGGCGGTGATGGTTCCAGCGGCACCGGGCGGCGGGTCCATCACGAACGCCCCCGAGGCGACGAGCCCGAGGCTGAAGGCGGCGAGGAGACCGACCGCCCACCCCCGTCCCGGCACGCCGCCGGGCAGGACCCGCGCGACGCCGATCGTGCAGGCCAGCATGCCGAGCCCGGTGATCACGAAGCTCGCGACCTGCACCCATCCGCGGCTGCCGAGGCTCAGGGCGCTGACAGGCATGGAGGTTGCGCGGTACCCGGGGCGCAGGGCTCCCTCGACCGCCCCGACGACCACGAACAGCGCAGCGGCCACGACGCCGGCCCACAGCAGTGCCGTCGTCGTCGCTGGGGTGGCGGGTGCCATCGGGACATCATGCGACATGAGTGTCGCATCCTGCAACGCTCATGATGCAGAACCGCGCCTGATGCGGCTATGGTTCGTCCCATGGCACCGCGCGCGGGGTCGACATCGGCCCTAGCCCGCACGCGCGAGGCGATCCTCGACGGGGCGCTGGCGGTCTGGTCCCGCGACCGGACGGCCACACTGGCGGACGTCGCCGAAGCGGCGGGGGTCCACCGATCGACGGTCCACCGGAGCTTCGCCGACCGGGCCGGCCTGGTGGACGCCCTGGTACGCCGCTGCGTCGACGAGATCGCGGAGGCCACCAGGGCGGCCGACCTCGAGCGGGGGAGTGCCACGGCCGCCGTCCGGCGGACGACGACCGCTCTCTTCCACGTGGGCGATCGGATCAGGTTCCTCTACGACGACCCGGAGACCGCGCGGCACCCGGCCATGTCCGCCCTGGACGACGCGGCGAGCCCGCTCGGGCGAGCGGTCCGTCGCGCGCAGGCTGAGGGCGGTGTCGACCCGGTCGTGTCCGTCGCATGGGTCGAACGCGCGATCTGGTCACTCGTGTACGCGGCGTCGGAGGCCGTGCAGGACGATGAGCTCACGACCCACGAGGCGCTCGAGTTCCTGCACCGGGCGCTCGGACCCGGGCTGCTCACACGTCCGGACGCCGATGACATGGGATGACTCCGCTACCGCGGGCACCCGGCATCGCCTGCACAGACTCCGCGAGCCTCACCCCTGACGTGGGAGACGCGCGCTCGGCTCCGGCGCCTGCGCGTCCCGCCGTCGCGCACCCGGACAGGCGTGACGTTCGTCACGGACGCGTCAATAGACACGGCAGCCGGACGGCGGGGAGCCGTGAAAAAAGCAGCGACCTGTGTCGTCGCCCGGACGTACGGTGGCTGCCGTCACGACGTCGGGCACCGCGGTCCCGGCGTACCCCGGGGCCGGACCGGCGTCTTCCAGGTCGGCGGGTCACCCGTCCGCCGGCACGACCCACGGAGGACTGACCTGATGAGGCTTACCGTTCGCACCGGTGCGGGCGCCGTCGCCACTGCGCTCGCCGCCATGCTGCTCGTGGCCGGCTGCGCCGCCGACGCCGACACCGAGACCGACACACCCGAGGCGACGGCGTCCGCCGAGACCGAGGAGTCCGTCGCTCCCGAGGA
>JAEZBT010000338.1 GCA_023426865.1 Actinomycetes bacterium | reverse complement strand
ATCAGATACGGAATCGCCGCCCACAAACCGATCTCGACGACGTCGGCGACGCTGAGCCGCCGACTCAGGAACCGCCGCGTCGCCACTCGTAGTCCGGTCACACCAGCCGCCTCACACCAGCCGCCGTTGCCGCTTGACCCGCCGGCGCACGTCGGCGAGCAGTACGTAGGTGCCCCCTTGGCGCAGGAACCCGGGCAGGAACCGGTTGGCGAAGGCCACGAACAGGAACAACCGCTCGAACAGCCACTGACGCGTCCGGCCCCACTTCACCCCGAGCGCGTCGCGGAACACCGGCGCCAGGAAGCCGACGGTCAGGAACTGCAGCAACGGCCGAAACGGCAGTGCCAGAAGCGGATTGATCATCTTCAGGTGCACCAGATCGGTCAGGAAGTCACGCACCACGTCGTCGCCGGCGACGCGCCCGCACGCGTCGTCCCAGTACCGGGTGAAGTCGGCGCGGGTCGGCGGCCCCTGGTCCTCGGTCCCCAGCCGCGTGGTGCCCAGCGGCCACGCCGACCGGTAGAACTGCTCGGCCTGCACGGGGGTCATCTCGCCGCGCAGCAGCTGGTAGGTGTCCTCCAGGCCGACGAACAGGCAGGCGGCCACCCACATCTGCAGCTCACGGTCAAAAGCGTTGTAGCGCACCCGACTCGACTCGTCAGACTGGACGTGGCGGTGCGACTCGTTGACGGCCTCCCGGAACGCGGCGCGGTCTTCGTCGGTGCCCAGGATCGCGACGGCCAGGTACTGGAACGTCGTGCGCGCCCGCTTCCACGGGTGCTTCATCAGGTTGCCGGAGTCGACCTTGCTCTCGACCACGCCGTGACCGACGCCGGGCAGCGACAGCTGCATGATCACGTTGGCCGCGCCGGCCGCGAACGACCAGAAGTCCATCGCGTCGGCGACGGTCACCGACTCGTCGGGATCCCACCGGGCGGTGCGCCGGTCGATGTGAATGCGGGTGGCCGTCACAGCGCACACAGCTGGCCGACGATCATCAGCGGCCAGAACAGCACCGACCCGACGATCGCGACGGGCTTCTGCAGGCCGTCGAAATGGGTGAACGTGTCGATGCGCAGGACCGTCCACACCACGCCGACCACGAAGTACGGGGCGCCGAGCAGCGCCGCCGTGCCGACCGCCGCGAGGCCCGCGCCGCCCGCACCGACCACCCCGACGAACGCGAACTGGGACCCGCCGGTGAACATGAGGAGGCTGAGCGCAATGGTCTGCGGCACGTCCAGACCCGCCGCGACAGACAGCGCCCCGAAGGAGATGCCGTACAGGCCGGTGGCGGCCGCGACCGAGACCGCCTGGCGGACGACCGCGCGTCGTGCGGCGTGGCCGTGGCCGGGGGCTGGGGCTGGGCGGGCCGCTGACACGTCCTGAGTATCGCCCGTTCCCGCCGCGCGTCGGTTCCGGGGCCTACCCTGTGCCCCATGCCCGACGCCGCCACCCCCGCGCCCGTGGACACCGTCGACACCCAGTACGAGGACCTGCTGCGCCGCGTCCTCGCCGAGGGCGTGGCGAAGGGGGACCGCACCGGCACCGGGACCCGCAGCGTCTTCGGCCACCAGATGCGCTACGACCTTTCCGTCGGGTTCCCGCTGGTCACGACCAAGCGCGTGCACCTGCGCTCGATCGTGCACGAGCTGCTCTGGTTCCTGCGGGGCGACTCGAACGTCGCCTGGCTGCGCGAGCACGGCGTGACGATCTGGGACGAGTGGGCGGACGCCGACGGCGAGCTCGGCCCGGTCTACGGCGTCCAGTGGCGGTCCTGGCCGACGCCCGACGGCGGTCACGTGGACCAGATCGCCGCCCTGGTGGACGGCATCCGGCGCGACCCCGACTCGCGGCGCCACATCGTCTCGGCGTGGAACGTCGCGGAGCTGCCGAAGATGGCGCTCGCGCCCTGCCACGCGTTCTTCCAGTTCTACGTGGCCGACGGCCGCCTCTCCTGCCAGCTCTACCAGCGCAGCGCGGACCTGTTCCTCGGGGTGCCGTTCAACCTTGCCTCGTACGCGCTGCTCACGCACATGGTCGCGCAGCAGACCGACCTCGAGCCCGGCGACTTCGTGTGGACCGGCGGTGACTGCCACATCTACGACAACCACGTCGAGCAGGTCACCACGCAGCTCGCGCGCGAGCCGTACCCGTTCCCGCAGCTGCGGCTGCGGCGCGCGTCGTCGATCTTCGACTACGCCTTCGAGGACGTCGAGGTCGTCGGCTACCAGCACCACCCCGGCATCGCCGCGCCGATCGCCGTCTGAGCGGGCGACCATGACGACGCGCCTCGCGGCGATCTGGGCCCAGTCGGCCGACGGTCTCATCGGCCGCGACGGCGCCCTGCCGTGGTCGCTGCCGGAGGACCTCGCGCGCTTCCGGGCGCTCACGGCCGGGCACGTCGTGGTGATGGGGCGCGCCACGTGGGAGTCCCTGCCGGAGGCGTACCGCCCCCTGCCCGGCCGGGAGAACGTCGTCCTGTCCAGGGCGGGACTCGTCGCGCCGGGCGCGACGGTCGTCCCGGACGTCGACGGCGCCCTTCGCGTGGTCGGCGACCGTCCCGGGTGGGTCGTGGGCGGGGCACAGGTCTACGAGGCGCTGCTCGACGTCGTCGACCGCGTCGAGGTCACCGACGTGGACGTCCTGGTCGGCCAGGGCGTGCGCGCGCCGAGGCTGGGCACGGGCTGGCGGACGGTCATGGTCGACCCGGCCGACGGCGGGTGGCACACCTCCCGTACCGGGCTGCGGTACCGGTTCCGTTCGCTCGAGCGCGTCTGACGTCGTCGCGCGCTCAGGCAGCGCTCGGGCGCCGCTCAGGCCGCGCGGCGCAGCCCGGCGACACCGAGCCCGATGAGGCCAGCCGCGAGCGCGCCGCCGCCGACGGCCAGCAGGACGGCCACGAGGGGGGCTGTCGGTGCGGCTGCGTCCGAGTCGGCGCCGACCGCGCCGGCGAGGGCGTCGGCGGTGATCTGCTGAGCGGTCGTCGGCCAGCCGGCCATCTCCGCATCGACGTCGAAGCGTTCGACCGGGCCGGGGCCCGCGGCGCTCACCGTCACGGCCTGGCCGCCGGTCACCGTGACAGGGGCTCCGACGCGCGGGGCGAGCCCGGCCGGGGGCGCGGCGTCCCCGCCCCG
>JAEZBT010000336.1 GCA_023426865.1 Actinomycetes bacterium | reverse complement strand
GAGCCGGCGATCACCGGCGGCAGGAGGGACGCGCGGTCGGCGCCCAGCAGCAGGACGGCGGCGGCGAGGAGGAAGGCGACGGCGGCCGCGACGGCGGTGAGGGCCGAGTCGCGGGGCGTCCACTCCGCCCGCTGGGCGGCCACGGCGTCGGCCACGGCCTCGACGACGTCGTCGTACACGCGCACGGGCGCGACGGCGACGCCGGCCTCGAGGGTGAGCACGGCGCCGTCGGCCACGTTCTGGGCCTGGAGGCTACGGTCGGAGTCGAGGACGGCGCCGTCGGAGCGCACCAGCCGGAACCCGCCGTGCGCGGTCGTCGCGTCCAGGAGCCCCAGGGTGCGGGCCAGGCCGGGGACGAGCTCGGCGACCGGCACGCCGCCCGGCGCGCCGAGGTCGACGGTGCGTCCGCCGCCCTGCACGGACACGCGCACGAGGCTCCCGAGGCTTCCGGGAGCGGAGGCTGCAGCGGTCATCCGGGTCCCTCGCTCGGGCTGGGCACGGAACGCACCGGGGGCGGTGCCACCCGGCGCACGTCGGCGGTCAGCATAGTGAAGGGACCCGAGGGGAGGGCGTGCGGTCCGGCCGCGGGTTCGGGTGAAGGTCCGATGACGTGGCCCTCAGCCGTCGAGCCCGACCCGATCGACGCCCTCCCGGGCGAGGCGGAGCAGTTCGTCCACCTCGACGCGTGCCCGTTCCGGATCGGTCTCGAAGCCGACGACGAGAAGGTCTGACGGTCCGACCGCGAGTGCGGCCAGCTCGCCCCAGAGGTCTTCGTCGCCGTCGGCCCACTGGATGGAGTCGTCGCGTGTGTGCCAACCGACCGCGCGGTCGGGCAGGCCGCTGAGCAGTTCGGCCTCCGAGTGCGCGACGATCGCCGTGAAGCTCACCCGCGGGGGCAGGGTGGATCTGCACGTCGTTCGGGTGAACCTGTGTCCGAATGCCGCAAACCGCCCACCAGGGCGCCTCGTTCTCCCCTACGCTTCGGCTGTCGCCGGCCCCTGGGGGACCGGCGTTGGCGTCGGCCGTCCGGTCGCGTGACAGGGGGACCTGCGGGTCCGGGCAAGGGGAGGTGACCATGGCTGGGGAGATCACCGCGGCTGATGGGGCACTCAAGGCTGGTGCGGACGCGATCGGGCAGTCCCGCGCGGAGCTGAAGGGCGAGCTGTCCAAGCTCGAGGGCAAGCTGGCCGAGATCGGCAGCAAGTGGCAGGGCCAGGGCGCGGTCGCGTTCAACCAGCTCATGGTGCGCTGGCGCGAAGACGCCACCAAGATCGTCGAGGCGCTGAACGAGTTCGAGGCCAACCTGGTGGACTCGCAGAAGACGTACACGGCGGCGGACGAGTCCGAGGCGTCGACGTTCGCCAAGTTCAACCGCTTCTGACCCGCCGAGCAGACAGGACGAACCGATGGACCTCTCCGTCAACTACGCCACCCTGGCCGCCGCTGCGGCGGACATCCAGACCTCCGCGGGCCAGATCGAGTCCCGCCTGAACGAGCTCGACCGCTCGCTGCAGCCGCTGCGCGCGGCCTGGACCGGTGAGGCGGCGACCGCCTACGAGGCCGCCAAGGCCAAGTGGACCGCGGCGCTGACCGACATGAAGATGCTGCTCGGTCAGATCGGCAACCAGGTCACCACCACGTCCCAGAACTACCAGGCGACCGACCGGAACGTCGCCCAGCGCTTCTGACGCTGACCGACGGCCGGCGCGCCGCCCGCGGGGTGGTGCGCCGGCCGTCGTGCCGGTCGACAAGCAGGGGGCGATGCAGGACGGCACGCCGACGAGCGTGCAAGGAAGGACGGACGCGGTGACGGACATCCGGGTCGACATCGACATGGTGCAGTCGAACGTCAGGGCGCTCAGCGGGATGTTTGACCAGCTCGAGTCGGGCGTGCGGGGACTGAACGCCGTGCAGGGCCTCCAGACGACGACGACGTGGACGGACATCCCGGCGTGCGCCAGCTTCGCGCGCACCTACAAGGCGGGCCTCGACGTCCTCCAGACGCGCATCGACGATGCGTGGCGCAAGGTCCGGGAGCAGGCCGAGGCGCTCCGGGACGCGGCCGCAGCGCTCGCCGCGACCGACGAGGAGACCCAGCAGGAGCTCGCGCGCATGCAGGCCTCGCTGGATGCCCTGATCGCCAAGGCGGTGCAGGGGCCCGACCTGGTCGCGCCGCGAGCATCCGGGCCGATGCGAGCCGTGTGACCGTGACGCGACTCGAGGGGGCATTGCACGACACCCGCCGCCGCACGATGGGCATCGGGCACCGACGCGCGCTCGCCGCGGTCGGGGCCACCGCCCTGGCCCTGGGCGTGCTCGCCGCCGCGGGAGCACCTGCGGTGGCCGACACCGACCCGGCGACCGTGGACGAGGGCCTCTGGTACTACACCCGCACCGGCGTCGCCGAGGCCCACCAGCAGACCACCGGCCAGGGCGTCACCATCGCCGTCCTCGACGGCCCCCTCAACCCGGGTGTCCCCGACCTCGTCGGCGCGAACGTCCAGGTGAGCGGCACCTGCCGGGACGACGCCGGCGCGGTGGCGGCGCCGACGTCGACGGGCGAGGACGCCCTGCACGGGACCCAGGTGACCTCGGTGCTCGCGGGCACGGGCGCGGGCACGGGCGGTCAGGCCGGGGTCCGCGGTGTGGCCCCCGGCGCGACCGTGCTGCACGTCTCGGTCTTTCCCCCCGGCTGGGATCCCGACGGCTTCGGCGAGGCGGAGTGCGCGCTCCCGGACGGCGCCGCGCGTGGCTACCAGTACGCGGATGCCATCGACGCGGCCGTCGCGGCGGGTGCTGACATCATCACCATGTCCTTCGCCGGGGACATCTGGGGAGACGCGGAGGTGGCGGCCCTGCTCCGCGCCTACGCGGCCGGCGTGATCGTCCTCGCCGGCCCGGACAACGAGATGGGCTCCGGCGACACGATGCTGGACCCCGCGGGCCTGAACGGGGTGGTGAGCGTCGCCCGGCACGACATCGACGGCGCCCTGCCCGCCTCGATGGCCCCGAACGGTCCCTACCTCGGTGTGGTCGCCCCCGGGGTGGACCTGCGGGCGCCGACCGTCGTGGACGGCTCCTGGGAGCGGTACTCCCTCGTCGACGGCAACTCGTTCGCCACCCCGTGGACGGCGGGGGTGCTGGCGCTGGCGTGGTCGCTGCACCCGGATGCGACGGCGAACCAGATGATCCAGGCTCTGATCCACACCACCGCCACCACGCCCGAGGGCGGCGAGCCCACCCACGACGACGTCTTCGGCTACGGACCGGTCTCCGTCCCCCGCCTGCTCGCCGCGGACCCCGCCACGTTCCCGGACGACAACCCCCTCCTACGCCCGCTCGACGACGCCGACGCCTGGCCGTCGACGGCGGCGATCCTCGAGGCCACCGGCAAGGCCGTGCCGCAGGAGACCACCGAGCCGACCGCGGAGCCGAGCCCGACCGTGGAGCCCGCGGAGGGCGACGAGGCCGACGACGACACGGACGCGTCGGCGACCCTGCCCCTGCCCGCGATCCTCGGCGGTGCCGGCCTCCTGCTCGCCGTCGCCATCACCACCGCCGTCCTCCTGCGCCGACGATCGGCCACACCGGCGGCCACCAGCACGAGCCCGACCCGAGAGGAAGCCTGATGGGCGCCAAGGAGATCCAGCTCGCCAAGACCCGTGACGCGGACTTCTCTGCCGCCGCACGCACGGAGCAGGCCCTGTCGGGCGCGTGCGACGAGCTCCACGACGCGTCGCAGGGCCTCGTCCGCGTCGGCTCCGAGAGCGGTATCGAGGGCCTCGCGGGCAATGCCGCGACCGAGGCGTTCACCCAGCTCGCCCGGGAGTGCGCGCAGCTGTCCCTGGACCTGAACACGATGCGGAACGTCGCCATCATCGCCCGCGACGCGATCTACGACGGCGCCATCCAGCACCAGGCCCTGCCCCCCGTCCAGCTCACCACTCGACAGCGCGCGCAGGTCGCGAACGCCTCGTTCACCCAGGAGCCGATCTACGTCCCTGGCCACGGCATGCTCACGGCGTGGGCCGCGGAGCAGGCATGGCTCGCCGACGCCCGCGCCAAGCGCGAGGCCGAGGCGGCCGCGGCCCTGGCCGACCTGAACGCGCGCATGAGCGACGCCGCGGCGGCGGCCGCCGAGATCGCCTCGGTGCGTGGCGTCGACGACGGCGAGCAGGTGCTGCCGCCCACCCCGGGCACGGGGAGCGAGAACAGCGGGACGGCTCCCGCCGGGACGCCCGCCTCACGAGGAACCAGGAGCGGCACCTCCGGCACGGGAGCGCCCACCTACACGGTCATCGGCGGCGGCGTCCCGATCGCCGTCGACCCGCCCGGCCGCGACTGGACCGACATCTCCGCCGACGGGTCCACCCGCGGCACCGGTGGCGCCACGGGATCGGGCGGGGGCACCGGCGGCTCGGGCAGCGGC
>JAEZBT010000306.1 GCA_023426865.1 Actinomycetes bacterium | reverse complement strand
CGGCAGCGTCTGATGTGTATAAGAGACCGGCCCTGGTCGCGGCAGGTGCGGCGCAGCGGCTGGCCGCCGACGGCGCCGACGTCGCGCACGGCCGCCTCGCCCTCGACGACAACGGCTTCACCATCGAGGCCGCCACCGGCACCGAGGTGATGCGCCAGGTGGCGCTCGACGTCGCCGCGCACCCCGACCGCATCCCCGTGGTCCTCGCCGGCAACTGCGGGGTGACCCTCGGCGTCGTCGCCGGGCTGCGGGCCGTCGCGCCCGAGCGGCGCGTCGCCGTCCTCTGGTTCGACGCGCACGGCGACCTCCAGACCCCGGCGACGTCGGCGAGCGGCTTCTTCGACAGCATGGGCTTCGCGATGATGGGCGGCCGCTGCTGGCAGACGCTCGCCGCCTCCGTGCCTGGGCACGCGCCGCTGGCCGACGAGCGCGCCCTGCTCGTCGGCGGGCACGACCTCGACCAGCCGGAGCGCGACCTCGTTCACGGCGGCGGCCCCGCCTGGCTGAGCGTCGCCGACATCCGCGCCGGGCGTACCGGCGCCGTCCTCGACCGCGTCGCCGCCCATGCCGACGCCGTGCACATCCACGTCGACCTCGACGTGCACGACACCTCGGTGGCCCCGGCGAACTCCTACGCCGTCCCCGGCGGCCTCATGCCCGAGGAGGTCCGGGACACCGTCGCCGCGGCCGTCGCGCGGCTGCCGCTCGCCTCGGCGACCGTGGCCTCCTGGGACCCGACGCGCGACGTCGGGCACCGCATGCGCGACACGGGGCTCGCTCTGCTCGAGCATCTCGCCGCGCTCGAGGCGGCCCGCTAGCGACCGTCCGTCGGGACCTGCGGGTTCCCGCCGGAGGAGGCTGGGCGGGCCGTCCGTCAGCGCAGGGCGAGTGGCGTGACGTGGTCCAGCCGGGACAGCTTCTCCGGGTTGCGCACGTAGAACAGCTCCACGAGGCGACCGCCCTCGACCCGCGCGGTGAGCACGCCGTCGAGTCCGTCGTCCGACCTCAGCAGGAGCGCGGGACCGCCGTTGACGACGGTCGCCTCAGCGGTGAGGCGGACTCCGTTGTCGAGCGCCTTCGCCAGCCCACCGAGGACCAGTCGAGCCACCCTGTCGGCGCCGACCACCGGCCGGAGGGCCGCCGTCGCCCGGCCACCGCCGTCCGCGACGAAGGTGACGTCGGGCGCGAGGACGTCCAGCAGCCCCTGGAGGTCGCCATCCTCCACGGCGCGTCGGAAGGCATCGAGGGCCGCCCGGGTCCGGTCGGCAGACGCCACGTCGCGCGGCCGACGGGCGTGGACGTGCTGCCGTGCGCGGTGCGCGACCTGACGCACCGCGGCCGGGGTCTTGTCGACCGCGGCCGCGATCTCGTCGTAGGCGACCTCGAAGACGTCGCGGAGCAGGAAGACTGCGCGCTCCGTGGGCGACAGCGTCTCGAGGACCAGCATCATCGCCGTCGACAGCGACTCGGCGAGCTCCACGTCCTCTGCAGCGTCCGCCGTCGTCAGGAGGGGCTCCGGCAACCACGAGCCGACGTAGGCCTCCCGACGGCGGCGAACGGCGCGCAGCCTGTTCAGCGCCTGCCTCGTCGTCATCCGCACCAGGTATGCCCGCGCGTCGCGGACCTCGCCATGGTCGACCGGTGCCCAGCGAAGCCAGACCTCCTGGAGGACGTCCTCGGCGTCGGCAGCCGAGCCGAGGACCTCGTAGGCGACGGTGAAGAGCAGGTTCCGGTGGGCGACGAAGGCCTCGGTCGCCCGGTCGGCCGGGTGCGCGGTCACCGTCCGGCCCCGACCGGCTCCAGCGCCCGGCGGCGGTCGGGGTGCTGCACCCAGCGCGGGAGCCGCACGGTCCCCGGCCGCCTCGCCTCAAGGGCGAGCATCCGCACGATGCCGGAGCAGACCGCCTCCTTCACGGTCGCCCCGGTGCGGCCGGACAGGTACGGCCGCACGGCCGTGTCGTCGCGCCGCGCGAACTGGTAGACGCCCGCGCGGCGGCCCAGGCTGAGGCACATCGCGGCCATGCCGACCGCGATCGGGGCGGGCGGTTCTCCGGCGATCCGGCGCAGGACGGTGTCGGCCGCCGCAGGCCCGAGCTGCACCGCGGCCTGGCAGCTCATCCGGAAGGGCATCTCGGACGGTGCCGCCGCGTCGCCCGTCGCCACGATCCTGTCGTCGTCCGTGCTCGTGAGCGTCTCGTCGGTCAGCACACGCCCCAGCTCGTCGGTCGTCAGGCCGCTGCGGCGGGCCAGGTCCGAGGTGCCGAAGCCCGTGGCCCAGATGGTCACGGCGCTCATGACCTCGCGGCCGGAGGCGAGGCGGACGGCGTCGTCCCGCACCTCCGTGACAGCCGATCCCGGCCCGTCGATGACGCGCACACCGAGCGCGGCGAGCCGCCGGACGACGTAGCGCCGCGCCCGCGGGTGCAGGTACGGGCCGACCACCCCGCCGCAGGCGAGGGTGACGTCCCAGCCCGCCTCGGCGAGCTCCGCGGCGGTCTCGACACCCGTCGGACCCGCGCCGACCACGGTGACGGGGCTCCCGGCCGGGGCGGCGTCGAGCGCCTCCCGGATGCGCCGGGCCTCGTCGAGCGCAGCCAGCGGGTACGCGTGCTCCGCCGCGCCCGGCACCTGGGGTGCCGCGCTCCGGCTCCCGACGGCATAGACCAGGTAGTCGTACGCCAGTACATCGCCGGAGCTCAGCTGGACTGTGCGCGCGGACGGGTCGATGCGGATCGCCTCGGCCACCACCAGCCGGACCGGCGGAGCGAGTACGTCGGCGTAGTCGACGACGGCGTCGTCGGTCCCGGCGACGAGCTGGTGCAGCCGGATCCGCTCCACGAACGTCGGGCGGGGGTTGACGAGGGTGACGTCCACGCCGTCGCGACGGGTCAGGCCGTTCGCCGCCAGCACGCCGGCGTACCCACCACCGATGACGACGACCCGCGCGCGGGCGACCTCATGGCTCGAGGTGCGGGTGGAGCTTCGGGTGTTCCGGATCACGGTGACTCCTCGGGTCGGTCTCGGTCGGTGCTTACGACCGCTAGGACACCGACGGGCCGAACCGTGTGACATCCCGACGGGACGCCCCGGCTCCGTGCCGTGGCCGGACCTCACCGCTCAGCCGTGGTGGTGCTCGTGCCGGCCGAGGGTCGTCTCCGGCGTCGCGCCCGGACGGGTCCACTGGGCCGCCGGGCGGCTCGTCCCGTCCCAGGCGGGCGTGCCAGTGACGTCGGTGCGCCAGTACCAGCACGGGTGGTGGCCCTCCGGCCAACCCTCGGGGCTGTCCTGCCAGGACTCGCCGCGGCCGTACGGGGTCAGGTCGAGCAGGCCGAAGGTGCCGACGGCGGCCTCGACACCGCGGCCCGTGGTGTCGTAGGTGAGGAACGTGCGGTCGCCGTCGCGCAGGTAGACCGCGAACGTTCCCATGGGCCCGCCCACAGGCTCGTCGATCCCGCGCACCGAGTACCACGGTTGCGTGTAGCCCATGAAGTCGACGAACGGCGCCACCTCCTCCCACGGGCCCTCGGTCACGATGGCGAACGAGACACCCCGGGCGGCCAGGTACACCGCGTCCCGCAGGTGCCACGCGGTGAACGTGCACCCCTCGCACTGGCCCTGGTGGGGGGCGCCGTCGTGCCACATGTGCTTGTAGACGAGGAGCTCGTCGCGGCCGGCGAAGAGGCTCCGGAACGGTACCGGCCCGTCCGGACCGACCACCTCGACGGAGCCGTCGAACTCCACCATGGGCAGCCGGCGCCGCGCCGCCGCCAGCTCGTCGCCGGCGCGGGTGTGGGCCTTCTCCCTGGTCAGGAGCTCGTCCCGGGCGGCCCGCCAGGTGTCGACGTCGACGACGCGCGGGCGGCCGGGCAGGACGTCGGTGTCGGTGGTGCCGGTGGTGTGTGTCGTCATCGGGGCCTCCGGTGGTGCGTGGGCGGGGGCGGCCCTCGGGGCCGCGCGGTTCCCGGGGTAGACCCGCGTGTCGGCGAAAAATCATCGCGAAGGTCGGGATTATTTGTCGAGTTCGTGTGCACAATCCCCCTGGCGCGTGTCCGTGGACGCGCGTCCAAGGGGGATTCCGGCGTCCGCCGGGACCCGTCCGGCGACGAACGGGGAACTGACATGGCGCGACGAGCACCGACCACGACCCATCGACTGGCGCAGCTGGCAGCCGCCGCGGCGCTCGCGCTGACCGGGACTCTGGTCGCCGCACCCGCGCACGCGGCGCCGGCGGAGTGCGGCCTCACGGTCACCTCGAGCTACACGCTGCGCTCAGACCTGCGCTGCTCCGGGACTGCGATCCGCGTCGAGGTCGGCCCCGGTCAGACCATCACGCTCGACCTCGGCCGGCGCGCCGTCGTCGGGGACGGCACCGGCAGCGGCGTGTACGTGACCTCCACCGGTGGCGGCACCGTCGTCGTGCGCAACGGGCAGATCCGCGGCTTCCAGACGGCCGTCGCGGGCGACGGCTACCTCGACCTCACCCTGCGCGGCCTCACGATCCGGGACAACGACGCCTGGCTCGGGCAGGGGCCGCTCTACCCGCAGACGCTGACCGTCGAACGGTCCACCGTGGTCGACTCCGGCGTCGGCGGCGGCAGCAACGAGACGCGGACGATCGTGCGGCGCTCGCACTTCGTCCGCTCGGGCATCGACTCGACGGCGCAGACCTACACCGACGTGTACGACTCGACGTTCATCGGTGGTGGCGTGCGGACCGGGCAGGTCGCCAACCTCGTGGCCGAGCGCAACACGTTCCTGCGGTGCGACGTCGGGATCCACACCGACGACAGCTGGCCCGCCAGCCCGACGACCGTCCGCGGCAACCGCTTCGTCGGCTGCCGCACGGGCGTGGAGCTCCGGGTCGTCGTCGCGGGCAGCGGCGCGAACGCCGTGACGGTCGCCCGCAACCACTTCCTGGGCAACAGCGAGGACGGCCTCACGTTCGCCGTGCTCGCGCCCTTCGGCCAGATCGACGTGGTCGGCAACCGCGCTGTCGGCAACGGCGGGACGGGCATCGCGGGCGAGGGTGCCGGGGTCACCACCGTCACGCGCAACACCGCGTACCGCAACGGCGGGCACGGGATCGACGTGTCCGGCGTCGTGGACGGCGGCGCGAACACCGCGCGGGGCAACCTCACACCGCCGCAGTGCGCCGGGGTGGCCTGCGCGACCCGCTGACGCGCGGGGCTCCCGCGGCCGCCGGGCGTCAGCGTCAGAGGCTGGCGCCCGGCAGCCTGGCGGACTGCTCGAACCACGACCGCAGGCGGGCCTCGTCGAGCCCGTCGCCCTCCCGCACGTCCAGGTAGCGGATCTCGTCGTGCCTGGACGGCTTGGGTGGCACCGGGTCGAGCGACGTGCCCTTGAGGAACTGGACCTGCACGTAGGCGGTGTAGCAGCGGAACGACAGGAACCAGCCGTTGTCCCGGACCCCGTAGAACGGCTGGTTCCAGCGGACCGCCTTCACGAGGTCCGGGACGACGTCGCCCACCAGCGCGTCCAGGCGCCGGCCGACGTCGCGCTTCCAGCCCGGCATGGCTGCGACGTAGTCCTGCACCGGGCCGTCGCCGTCGCCCTTGGGGATCTGCGGGTTGCCGCCGGAGAGCAGCCGTGGGCCCGCGCCGTCGTCCGTGCGGGGAGTCACCGGTGCAGGAACGGCCGGGGGTAGACGTACCCGGGCGCCCAGAACGGTGAGTACCCGTAGTAGCCGTAGAGGCCGCCGAAGTACTCCGGCTCGTGCTCGACGACCTCCGGGTCGTAGGCCGGCCCGCCGCGCACGGCCTCCCGGGTGGTGTCGACGCGGACGGCGTCCTCGTCGATGCGGACGACGGCGTCGACGGGGATCAGGCGCTTCTCCTCGCCGATGCCGAGGAAGCCGCCCGACCCGACCTCGAGAAAGCGGACGCGGGTCTCCTGCTCGTCGATCACGAGCGTGTCGACCGTGCCGATCTCCTCGTCGTCGCGGTCGACCACCGTCATGCCGCGGATGTCGTCCTTCGGCTCGACCGTCAGGTCGGTGTCCTTGAGCCGCACGAGTGTGGTCGTGATGTTGTCCGCCATGGCACCTCCCGTGTGCGTGGGTGCGTGGACCTCCACCCTGTGCACAAAGCGCGCCGCCCCGCCACTGGGGACGCGACGTCGGGCTAGCGCTCGCCGTCCTCGATCCGGACGTCCACCAGCCACGGCGCGGCGGTCCGCAGTCGTCGCACCAGCCGTGCCTGCACGGTCAGGTTCGCGGCCGGGCAGCCGTGGCAGGCGCCGTCCATGCGCACCCGCACGACGCCGTCGCCCACCCCGAGCAGCGCGATGCTGCCGCCGTGGCTCTCGGCGTACGGGCCGGCCTCCTCGCGCACCACGCGGGCCGCAAGCTCGGCGAGCGCCGCGTCCCGGTCGGCCTGGGTCGCGCCGGAGCGCACGCTCGCGACGGCGTGCTGCAC
>JAEZBT010000276.1 GCA_023426865.1 Actinomycetes bacterium | reverse complement strand
CCACCGGCACGCCGCCCGTCGCGAGCACGTAGGGGCGCACCGTGTTGATGCCGAACCCCGGGGCGCCCGGCTGCGCGATGCCCAGGAGCGCGCTCGTCGGCATCCGCCACGCCGCCGCCGTCCCGGCCTTGCCGACCGCGAAGTCGATGCTCACGAGCGCCGTCCCGTCCCCGCGCGCGAAGACCACCTGGTGACCCGCGGCGTCCACGACGCAGAACGACATCGGCACCCCGAGAACCACGGCGTGCGCGCGCGCGGCCGCAACGATCGCGAGCGCCTCGTCGAGCGTCGGGCTCGCGGGCACGTCTGCGGTCACCATCCGCCGGTCACCACCCGCCGGTCACCACCGGTCGTGCACGTGCACGCGCACGCGACGGTCGTAGATGTCGGCGAGCGCGGCCAGCTGAGCCTCGGTGAGCGGCTCGAGAGCGGCGGCCGCCGCGTTGGCGCGGGCCTGGTCCGGGCGGCTCGCGCCCGGGATGACGGTGCTCACGCCCGGCTGGTCGATGATCCAGCGCAGGGCGAGCTGCGCCGTCGTCGCACCGTGGGGCGTGAGGCCGGCGACCTCGCGGGCGGCGGCGACGCCCACCTCGAACGGCACCCCCGCGAACGTCTCGCCGACGTCGAACGCCTCTCCGCCCCGGTTGTACGTGCGGTGGTCGTCGGCGGCGAACTGTGTGTGCTCGTCGTACTTGCCCGAGAGCAGGCCGGACGCGAGGGGCACGCGTGCGATGATGCCGACGCCGGCCTGGGCGGCCGCGGGCAGGACGCGCTCGAGCGGCTTGCGGCGGAACACGTTGAGGATGATCTGGATGCTCGCGACGTGCGGCCGTGCGATCGCGGCGAGCGCCTGGTCCACGGTCTCGACGGAGACGCCGTAGGCCGCAATCCGGCCCTCGTCGACCATGCCGTCGAGCCAGTCGTAGGTGCGGTCGGCCTCGATCACCGAGGTCGGCGGGCAGTGCAGCTGGACCAGGTCGAGGGTGTCGACACCCAGGTTCTCGCGCGACCGGTCGTTCCAGGCGCGGAAGTTGTCGATCACGTAGTTGTCGAGCTCCTGGGCCATCCGGCGGCCCATCTTCGTGGCGACCACGAGCCCGGCGTCGGGCCGCTCGCGCAGCAGGCGCCCGACCAGGCGCTCGCTGCGGCCGTCGCCGTACACGTCGGCGGTGTCGAGGAACGTCACGCCCTCGTCGACCGCGGTCCGCAGGATCGCCATCGCGTCGTCCTCGGCGACCTCGCCCCAGTCCGCGCCGAGCTGCCAGCAGCCCAGCCCGACCACGCTGACGTCCTTGCCCGTCCGTCCCAGCACGCGCTTCTCCATGCCGACGACGGTACCCCGCGGGGCAAGCACGGATCGAATCGATCCGACCGGGGCCGGATCTCCGCGGTCAGTAGTGGGCGACCACCCGGCGCGCGACACCGTCGACAGTGATCCGGCCGCCGTACGGCAGCACCCACTGCGGGTCCGTGTGACCGAACTCCACGCCGACGACCACGACCGGGTCCTGCCCGTACTCCGCGAGGGCGCGCAGCACGGCGCCGCGCTGCTCCTCGGCGAACCGCTCGCGATCGGCCAGCGGCGGCCTGACCTGCCAGTTCGCCGCCTTCGCGGCCGCCATCAGCACCGCCGGGAAGCGGGCCAGCAGGCCCCGCTCACCGGCGTTGCGCAGCATCCGGTACACCTCGGTCGCCGGCGGCATCTCCTCGGACGTCTCGAGCAGCAGCACGCAGCCGTCGTAGTCCGCCGGCTCGCCGATCCACCGGCCGGCCGCGAGGTTCCAGTGGAGCACCTCGAGGTTGCCGCCCCACGTCGGCCCGGTGACGACGCGCGCCGGGCCCGACCAGTGCCAGCCGGGCGCCGGCCGCACGGGCCGCGGCTCGTGCAGGCGGGCCGGGTCACCCCACTCGGCGTCGTCGTCGCTGAACTCGTCCACCGGGTGCAGCTCGACGTCGCCGCCCTCGAGGAGCGCCGCCCGCAGTGAACCCACGGAGACGGGGTGGGTCGCCGTCGGGCGCCCCAGGTGCACCATCGTCGAGCCGCCGTGCCAGGACGCCACGCCCGCCCGCCACAGCCAGTTGAGCAGATTCGTGTTGTCGCTGAACCCCGCGAACGCCTTGGGCGACGCGCGGACGACGTCCGGGTCGAGGTGCGGCAGCACCGTGAGCTGGTCGTCACCCCCGATGACCGCCAGCACCGCGGCGATCCCGGGATCCGCGAACGCGTCCATCAGGTCGCGCGCCCGCTCGACCGGCGTGGCGGACGCCGCGCGCGTGGTCGGGTACTCCACCGGGACGAGCCCGAGCTCGTCCCGCAGCCGGCGCAGGCCCAGCTCGTGCACGTGCGGGAAGGCGGCCGCCGCAGGCGCCGACGGCGAGACGACGGCGACGCGGTCCCCCGCGCGGACCTTGGGCGGCCTGATCAGCTCCGGCATACCCGCATCCCATCGGGCGTCCCGCGTCGGAGCAATCCGAATAGCGCGCGGGCGCGAACTGTTGTCGTGGAGACAGCCAGCGCGGCCCGGCCGCGCCCGTCCCCGCGAGGAGCGCCGATGGCCGACCGTCGCGCGTCAGCGACGACGCGCTTGCCGATGCCCGCCGACCGCGCGTGGGACCTCGTCACCGACGTGCGCAACCACGCCCGCTGGATCCCCTTCACGCGCATCGACTCCCCGCACCCGCTCCGCGTCGGCGACAGGTTCTCCGCGGCCACCGGTCCCGCGGGCGCGCTGCACCGTCTCGCGCTCGTCGACCGGATGGAGGTCACCGCGACCTCACCGCCGACGACGGCGCCCCCGGCCCCCGGCCGCGCCACCTACCGCAAGCTCGGCCCGGTCCTGCTGGGCGGGGCGGAGGTGCTCGTCGAGCCCGATGGGACGGACGCGTCCACGGTCACGTGGGTCGAGGACATCCACCTGCGCGGCCTGCCTCGCTGGGCCGTGGCGTGGGCCTCCCGGCCGCTGGCGACGCTCATGGTCCGCAGTGCGCTGCGCAAGGTCCGCGCCGAGGTCGCGGCAGCCGCCCGGAGCCGACGGTGAGGCGCGCCTCGCTCGCCGGCCTCCACGCGCCGGCCGTCGCCCGCGGCGGCGCGGGGGTGGTGCGGTCTGTTATAAACATCTCCGCGCCCACGAGACGCGCAT